>JAUVKO010000021.1 GCA_030596225.1 Fidelibacterota bacterium | reverse complement strand
TATATTTATTACAGATAGAGCTGTTTTCATGTTTTCTCTCATACTTTTTGCGGCTTCGTCAATCTTTAAATTTTAAGCATAGCTTGAGCTATGGTTGAAATTTTAAGAGCAGTAAAACTGGAAAAGATGAAGAATGCATAGATTGTTTTGAGGTGTAATTGGTATTATATAGTATCTTTCAAAAATATCAATTGAGCAGGATCTTATGAACCGGAAAATATTAATTGAGAAAGCCCAGCAAGCACGTAAGAGAGCTTATGCAAAATATTCTAATTTTCAGGTAGGAGCAGCGCTTGAAACAGATGGTGGCAAAATCTATCAAGGTTGCAATATTGAGAATGCCAGTTACAGCCTGACCATTTGTGCCGAGCGAACAGCATTATTTACTGCAATTGCAGCCGGTGAGCGACATTTCAAACATCTGGTTGTAGCAACTGAGAATGGTGTAAGCCCATGTGGAGCCTGCCGTCAAGTCATCTGGGAATTATGTGGAGATATTCCGATCACCATCGTGGATAAAGAAGGAAACACCATAGAAACCAGTTCTTCCGAATTGCTTCCAAAAGCTTTCGGTAAACAGGATCTGGATTCCTAGGAACGAGTTGATCCCAATAAACAGGTTGAGGAGTAAAATATTACTATGGAGCATTTGACGCCCCACCATAGCGGTTGGATCGAGGTTATCACCGGATCCATGTTCAGTGGAAAAACTGAAGAGTTAATCAGAAGACTCAGACGAGCCCAGATCGCCCGTCAACATATAGCTATTTTCAAGCCGGATATTGATAGTCGATTCAGTGAGGATCATATCGTTTCCCACAGTAAACAGCAGCTTGAATCAACAAGAGTGAAGACAGCCAGAGAAATTCTAACCCTGGCCAAGCATGTACAAGTTGTGGGAATTGATGAGGCGCAATTTTTTGACAATGAAATTGTTGAAGTATGTCGAATCCTGGCTCGACAAAAAAAACGAGTCATCGTTGCCGGATTGGAAAAAGATTTTCGGGCTAAGCCTTTTGGTCCTATGCCTGAATTAATTATCGATGCTGAATATGTAACCAAAAACCTGGCTATCTGTGTGGTATGTGGAAATCCGGCCGGATTCACCCAACGTCTAAGCAATAAGGGAGATCAAATCCTCGTGGGTGAAGCTGAAAGTTATGAAGCCAGGTGTCGTAGCTGCTACGAAGCACCAGAGGAATAAATAATGCAAAGACTCACAGGATTTCTAGGTATTGCCGCCATTCTTGGTATTGCCTATCTCATGTCAAATAACCGTAAAGCAATTAATAAACGAGTAGTTTTTTGGGGATTGGGGCTACAGGTTATATTTGCCATTTTCATTCTAGCTACTCCTATTGGGAAACCTATTTTTCAGTTTTTTGACCGTGGGATCAGACGCCTCCTCTCCTTTTCTGATACAGGTGCGGAATTTCTCTTTAATGCCCTAGCTATCGGACCTGGAAATGATGGCAGCCTTGGTTTCTTTTTTGCCTTTCAAATCCTGCCTACCATCATCTTTTTCTCAGCCTTCATGGCCATTCTTTATCATCTTGGTCTAATGCAATTCATTGTTAAGTATATCGCCAAGGGAATGCAGAAAACATTAGGTACTAGCGGTTCCGAAACCCTTTCTGCCTCCGGCAATATCTTCGTGGGACAAACTGAAGCTCCTTTATTGATTCGTCCTTATATAAAAACCATGACCAAGAGTGAATTTATGGCAGTGATGACTGGTGGATTTGCTACTATGGCTGGTGGCGTTTTAGCAATTTACGCCAAATGGTTGGCTGACATCCCCAATATTGCAGGTCACCTTATGGCAGCTTCATTAATGAGCGCTCCGGCAGCTCTGGTCATAGCAAAAATAATTTATCCTGAAGTAGAGGAATCACCAACTCAGGGTGACCGTGAAATAGAAATCCCTAAAAGTAAGGGGAATGTGATGGAAGCCATTGCCCGGGGCACGAGCGATGGGATGAGACTGGCGGCCAACGTAGGTGCTATGCTCATTGCTATCGTAGCCCTTGTTGCAGCTGCAAATTATGGGTTGGGTTGGTTTGGGCTAAGTATTCAACAGGTTCTGGGCTGGATATTCTCCCCTCTCGCTTTTCTTATGGGTATCCCCTACGCTGATGCTTTTTCGGTGGGTCAGCTCATGGGCGAGAAGATCGTTTTAACTGAGCTAGTTGCCTACGCTCACCTTCAGGAGATGTCCGGCGAATTAAGTGAAAAAGCCATGATTATCAGCTCTTACGCCCTTTGCGGTTTTGCCAACTTCGCCTCCATCGGCATCCAGATCGGTGGTATCGGTTCATTGGCACCGGAACGAAGGGGTGATCTTTCTCAGGTGGCTTTTAAAGCCATGATCGGGGGAGCACTGGCTTCCTGGCTCACCGCCACCATTGCCGGAATAATGCTTTAATAAACTACAGAGACTTGTTCGGCATAAGATTTGTTATAAATTGTTATAAATTGGAGAATCGATAAAATGCGTATCATATTGTTAGGACCCCCCGGAGCAGGTAAGGGAACACAGGCCAAATTAATCGTAAAAGATTATCACATACTACAACTATCCACCGGTGATCTCCTGCGAGAGAATCGTCGTCAAGCGACAGCATTGGGCGATAAAGCCCAGACCTATATGGATGCCGGGGATCTGGTACCTGATTCTCTTGTCCTGGATATGGTTGAAGTAGAATTTAATAAACCTGAATTAGATGCCGGTTACATTCTGGATGGTTTCCCCAGAACTTGCCCCCAAGCAGATGGATTTGATGGACTTCTAAAAAATATGAATCTACAGTTGGATCATGTGCTGGTTCTGGAAGTTCCTGATGCAGAATTGATCCGTCGCTTAACCGCCCGCAGGACTTGTCCGGAATGTGGACACATTTATAACCTGATTTTCAATCCACCACAATCTGAAGGCATCTGTGACCATGACGGAGTCACTCTGGTCCATCGTTCTGATGATACTGAAGTCACCGTCCAAAATCGCCTCAAAGTATATCAGGAACAGACCAAACCTTTAATTGATCATTATGAACAACAGGGTTTGGTAAGACACATTGATGGTACCGGAGACGTGCAAGCTATCTATCAGCGCATTCGTAATGTCATGAAATAAGATGTTCGTACTCGGCGTTACAGGGAATATCGGTTCCGGCAAGAGTACTGTTGGCAAAAGATTGGCAGAACTTGGCGCTGTTGTCTCTCATTCAGATGATCTGGCAAAAGAGATTCTGCAAAATGACCCAAATATCCTGAAACATTTGAGTATTAGATTTGGTTCAGATATCCAGGATGAATCCGGTAAATTACAGCGCCATGTTCTGGCTGAACGAGCTTTTGCTTCGACTGAAGATCAACAATATCTTAACAATTTGATACATCCTGAGGTTCACAAGGTCACTCTTTCGCGGATCAAAGCAGCCCAGGAGGACAAACAACGATTATTCGTTATTGATGCTCCCCTGCTATTTGAAGCCGGTGTTGATAAAATTTGTAATATGGTGTTGGTTGTTACCGCAGATCTGAATTTTCGGAAGGCACGTGTAAACCAGCGTAGTCAAATCTCGGATGAGGATTTCAGGCGGAGAGACAATCTGCAATTATCCATTGAGGAGAAGATCAATCGCGCTGATCATATTATCCACAACAATGGAAGTTTAGATGAATTAATTGTGCAAGTAGATGAACTGTATCGTCAACTTATACCAATTGAACTTTAAGATGAGTGTGTAAGCGAAGGGCATAATTGTCTGTCATTCCAGCAATCCAGTCACATACATAACGCATTTGAATTGCCTGATTTTGCTCCTCCACAACACCTCTTGGTAGAGGCAAACCCTCCAGGACAGGTCTCTTCCCCACAACAACATCACGGTAGTAAGTAAAGAGTTCTTCCAGAATCGTTACGCCCGCAGATTCAGGGATCTTGACATAGTCAGAGTTATAGATCAAAGTGTAATTCAAAGCTCGTAGCGCTTTAAGCTCGGCTTGGGCAGATTCGGTCATTTTCAGAACAAATGAATATCTGGAGCTTTGCATATGTGGTTTTTCATTGGATAACAGCTTAACTGATGTGATCCAACGACCAATCAAGCCAGCTACAAATCGCGACATTGGGAATTGCCCTCTCAATACTCGATCAAGATCCATTTTAATAATATCACTTACATCGGGATACTCCATTTCCCAGAATTCCCGTACTTGTTCCGGTGTCAGAACACTCTGTTTCACACCATCAAATAGATCCGAGGTTGTGTAGGCTATATCATCTGCCAGGTCCATGATGTCACATTCTATGGATCGGACCTTAACACCTTGCTGGCAAAGCTGGTCTAACTCTGTACTTTCATGAACCCAGGACAGGACCTCCTGCTGTTCAGGATAGAGAAATTTGGCTCCATTCCTTGCATTTGCCTTGCCAACGATCTTGTATTTTAAGACACTATCTAAAAACGCCCGGGTCGGCTGCATGCCCCCCTGACCAATTCCCCGACGATCACCTCTTACAATATCGGTAAGAATACGCAGTGACTGAGCATTGCCCTCAAAACCACCCCATGGATCCATCAATTCATTCAGACGGGATTCGCCTTTGTGTCCAATAGGCGGGTTCCCCAGATCATGGGCCAGACAAGCAGCCTCTACCAAGGCATCATCGATCTGAAAACCAACTTGGAGATACTCAGATCGGCGATTCAAATAATTTACAATGGAACGTCCGACCTGGGCCACTTCAATAGAATGAGTCAGCCGGGTTCGATATTGATCACTTTGACCGGTAACATAGACTTGAGTCTTACCCTGTAATCTTCGAAAGGCTGTTGAATGGATAACGCGATCCCGATCGATCTCAAAAGCGTTGCGGTACTCATTTTCCGGGAGGTGGCGTTCCCCTAAAGATTCACGATCCCAGTCTGTGTAGAATGTATTCTTTAAACTCATTGATTCAATCTAGCTTAGGCTAAAGTAACATTCAATGGATATGATTTTAGTGATCGGAGAAGAGGGAGGAAAATTAAGTAACTGAGTTATCAGATAAACGGTGTTGTCAGGAGAAGGGATTTACCAACATTCGGTTAATACCAATTGTACTTCAAAAGAGTCTATATGAATTCAAAAGATGAAGAATGCATAGATTGTTTTGAGGTGTAGTTGGTATAAGAGGTCACCCATTCTACTCAAGGATTGCTTGGGTTACTTTTCAGGAGAATCTTTTTTCGAACTATCTGCCATTTTCTCTGACAATCCCGGATACAATTCTTCAAAACAATCGGGACAGAGTCCATGGCTAAATTCTGCTTTAGTATATTTGCTTATGTATACCTCAACTTGCTGCCAGAATCCTTTATCATCTCTAATTTTTTTACACGATGTGCAAATTGAAATGATTCCCTTTAATTGCCTGATTTCACTAAATGCGTTTTGAAGTTCTTCGTTTTTATTTTCTAATTTTTTGTTTAAGCTCAGTAAATGACGCCACTTCCTAATTAAATGGAATGTAAGTGCTATGGTTAAAAAAAGTGATATCGTCAATATTTCATCAATTTCATATGCTTCATATTGTCGTGAAAATTTATAAATTACTTCCAGAAAATCATTACGTGAAGAGATAATGAAAAGAATCACTGCGGCAGCAAAGATAATAAGTGGTTCTAATCCAAGTATTGATCTTCCCTTCTTAGTTGATCTCCAATACTTTTTAATACTCATAACTATCTCCGCTCATTGCAATGAAAGAATTTAACACATCTCTTTAATTTTTCACCCGAATCATTATATAGGCCAAATATTGTGCCATGCTACAAAATGGGTCAACATGTATTGTTTATTATACCTTTATGATATTTCATTATCTGAGTATTCAAATTTATCTGTACATACTCCATCATTTATGTATACAGAATTTACATAGTCATGGAGATAAACAGCATATTGTCATTCGTGAATCAATACCGTTGTGTTTAATCTCAATATAAGTAATGGTGATGAACTTTAAACACCTAACGTTTTCTTGCTCGCGGATGGAAACTGCTATGGACTTCCTTCAAATAAGAACTGTCCAGGTGAGTGTAAATCTGAGTAGTAGATATATCCACATGTCCCAGCATTTCTTGAACGATCCGGAGATCAGCCCCTCCCTCCAATAAATGAGTTGCAAAAGAGTGTCGAAATGTATGGGGACTAACCGGCTTTTTCAGACCGGCTTTTTCAGCTAATTTTTTGAGTATGAACCAGATGCCCTTTCGCTGTAGTGGTTTGCCACGATTATTCAGAAATAGAATCCCTTCATTGTAATAACCCTTTTTTAGCGATGGTCGACCATGTTCCAGATACTCTGACAACCACTTTTTCGCCTCACCACCTAAAGGAACGATACGTTCTTTGTTACCCTTACCTCTTACGAGAATAAGATCTTCATCCACGAGGATTTGCTCAATGGTCAGATCACAGACCTCTGAGACCCGCATTCCTGCAGCATACATCAGCTCGAAAAGTGCCCGGTCCCTCAGCCCCAAAGGTGAATCGATGTCAATAGCATTGAGCAGGAGTTCAATATCCTCAACATTCAGGATCTTGGGTAAACTGGCCGGTAAGCGGGGAGAATCCAGAAATTGGGTGGGATCTTTTTCAATAAAGCCTTCCATGATCAGAAATTTGTAATATGCCCTCAATGAGGAAAAGTGACGGGCTACACTGGTCTCTGCCATTTTTCGCTGCTTCAAGTCCCGGGCATAATCAGTGAGTAAACGATGGTCAACCTCGGCTGGATCCTGGGTTTTGTGAACGTGTAAAAATGCCCAGAAATCAGCCAGATCATCCATATATGCTTCCTGAGTATTCTTAGCTAAATTACGCTCAATACGTAGATAATTAAGAAAATCCTGAAGATAGTGTTCAGCGTGAGGCATGGTGGAATATAGCTCAAGATTGAAGATTGAACATTTAAGATTGAAAAATTAAAGCTAGTCTTTCTAAACAAGGGAACCGAGTGAAGAATCTTGATCCGTGTTCTTTAATAAATGCTGCTTGTGGCTTAGGACAGAGATCCTTCGCCTCACGGCTCAAGGATGACTATCAATTACTTAGAATGAATAGCTTCGGCAAACTGCTTCATAAGGTGTGAATTTGATTCATCCTCAAGAACATTACCGGTAACAACAAATGAAGCCCCGGCTTCAACCAGCTTCCCGGCCTCATCAGGTGAGTGAATACCACCACCTACAATAACCGGTACATCAGTATAGCTGCAAACGGCTCTAACCATCTTAGCTGGCACCGAATATTGGGCACCACTGCCTGCTTCCAGATAGATGAATTTGAAACCCAGATACTCAGCGGCTAAAGCATGGGCAACTGCAATCTCAGCTTTGTCCCTGGGAATGGGTTTGGATCCGCTGACAAACTCGGCCGCCGTGACCCGACCACTCTCAATCAGCATATAGGCAGTTGAGATCGGCTCAAGTCCCAATTCACGAACAATGGGTGCTGCCTGCACCTGATCACCAATGAGAAACTGCGGATTGCGACCACTGATCACAGAAAGAAAGAATACTGCATCTACATCAGGTGTCAACTGATTCACATTGCCCGGGAAAAGGATTACCGGAAGTTTGGATACTTCTTGAATACGCTTCATCTTACGCTGGGCACCACTACCAAGGATGAGAGAACTACCAACCATGATCCCGTCAGCACCGGAAGCATTGATCTGCTGAATAAAGCCCTCAACTTGATCTAATTCCCAGCGATCCGGATCCACCAAAACCAGGTAACCTGCTCTCTTTGAGGCTTTCACCTCTAACAATTGTTGATATACACTCAAACCGAATATCCTTTCAAAAATTCAAGCAGCGCATCCATCTCCGCTTTACTCCGTTTTTCAGTCACAGCCATGAGTAATTCGCTATCAGATCCTTCTCCAAACTGACTTAAGGAAACGCCCATAAAGAAACCGGCATCTGCTGCTTTATTGATCAGAGCCTTGGCAGAACCCGGCACTTTGACTAAAAACTCATTGAAAAAGTATTTTGTACTGACTGAATATCCGCTCAGATCATTGATAGCTTCAGCCAGGTAGTGAGCTTTCTGTGTGCATAGTTCAGCAACCTTGCGTAAGCCGTTCTTTCCCAAGCTTGACATATAAACGCAAGCGGCCAGAGCATTTAAACCCTGGTTGGTGCAAATATTTGATGTAGCTCGTTCCCGGCGAATATCCTGTTCACGAGTCCGTAAAACCATGACAAAAGCTCGATTCCCATGGACATCGACACTTTCCCCGGCAATTCGACCCGGAATTTTGCGAATCAAAGGCTCTTTGACAGCCATGAACCCCAGATAGGGACCACCAAAGCTCATGTGATTCCCCAGTGATTGACCTTCACCAACGGTGATATCCACCCCCTGTTTGCCAGGCGCTTCAAGCAGATTCAGACTAATAGGGTTGACAACTGCAATCAGCTGGGTCTTGTTATCCGTGATACAGCTTTTTATTGCAGTTAGATCTTCCAGACCACCATAAAAATTTGGATTCTGAATCACAAGCCCGGCAATAGTTGCATCAAGTTTAGATTCAAGTGAATCAAGACTGGTAATCCAATCTTCAATATCAATGAATTCGAATTCCAGACCTTGATGATGAGCATAGGTTATTGCTACATCAACATAGACCGGATTAACACTCCTGGAGATCAGGATCTTGGAACGCCGGGTATGACGAGCTGCCAGCAGGCAGGCTTCAGCCATTGCACTGGCACCATCATACATGGATGAATTGGCCAGATCCATACCAGTCAATTCACAGATCATGGATTGATATTCATACATAGCCTGTAAAGTCCCCTGTGAGACTTCCGCCTGATAAGGAGTATATGCCGTGTAAAATTCTGATCGGCTGATCAGAACATCCACAATATGGGGAATAAAATGGTCGTAGCTCCCGGCACCCAGAAAGGAGATATGTGAAGTAGTGCTGGCATCTTTGGAGAGAATCTGCTGGACATCACGTTTATGTTCTATCTCAGACTTGGCGGCCGGCAAAGGAAGATCTCCTTTGTAGCGAAGCGCTTCAGGAATATTATCCAAAAGTTCTTCAAATGAAGCGATTCCAACTTCATTCAGCAGCTTGAGCTGTTCATCTTCTGTATTGGGTATGTACTGGTGCATGCTACTCCTGCTAGGAAATACTAGCTGTGTAATCCTCAGCGTTCATAAAACTGTCTAGCTCGGAGCTGTCAGCAATTTTTATTTTCAAGATCCAGCCATCGCCGTAAGCATCTTGATTGATTAATTCTGAAGTGTCGTCCAGGGCTTCATTCACTGCTGTAATGGTTCCACTTATTGGTATCAGAACATCGGCAACAGTCTTCACTGCTTCAATGGTCGCAGCGACATCGCCCTGGGCAAATTCTTCTTCAATTTCCGGCAACTCAACAAAGACCACATCACCCAATTCACTCTGAGCATAATCGGTAATTCCTATGGTGGCTATATCACCTTCAATACGAATCCACTCATGATCACTAGTGTATTTTAATTCTGCCGGTACATTCATATTTGTCACTCCTTGATCGGATTTAATCTTGATTAGTTTCTAAGCCTCACCTTGGCTCCAAAACAGCAAAAATCCCGCCGAATCTATAATTCATAAGGAATAAAAATTGTAAAGTTATTCCTTATACAGGATCGCTATTCCCGACTGGGGTCATATTTGAAAGATTCCAGGAAATGGGTGTCAAATTTCCCTCTGCGAATCATATCATTCTCAAGGAGTTGAATGTGAAAAGGAATCGTAGTTTTGGGACCCTCGATAATAAACTCTTTCAATGCTCCCAACATTCGCACGATCGCTTCTTCTCGATTACTTGCATGAACTACAAGTTTAGCCAACATGGAATCATAATGCGGAGGAATCTGATAACCGCTATAGATGTGGCTGTCAACCCGGATGCCTCGGCCACCGGGAAAATGAACACTTTCAATAAACAAAGGGGAAGGCCGAAAGTTCTTAGCCGGATCCTCAGCATTAATGCGGCATTCAATAGAATGCCCTCTTAAGCGAATTTTTCCAAGCCAATCCGGCAACTTTTTGCCTGCGTGACAGGCGATCTGTTCTTTGACTATATCAACACCGGTTACTTCTTCAGAGACTGTATGTTCAACCTGGATACGGGTATTCATTTCCATGAAATAGAATTTACCATGTTTGTCCAGCAGAAATTCGATAGTTCCTGCCCCTACATAATTCACTCGTTTGGCACCGGCTACAGCAGCTATACCCATTTGGTTTCGCAATTCTTCAGAGACTGCCACTGATGGAGATTCTTCCAACAGTTTTTGATGTCGACGCTGGATAGAGCATTCACGCTCACCCAGGGAGTAGACATTACCGTGGGAATCGCCAATAAGCTGAACCTCTATATGACGGGGATTCTCAATATATTTTTCAAGATACAGTCCATCATTACCAAAAGCAGTCCCGGATTCAGCCTGGGCCATGCCATAAAACTTGGCAACATCCTCAGAGCGATAAACCACCCGCATTCCACGTCCACCCCCACCGGCAGTTGCTTTCAGGATGACAGGGTAGCCCATTTCATCAGCCATTTTCCGGGCTTCGTCAGCTGAATTCAGAATACCTTTGCTCCCTGGAATAACCGGCACACCAGCGTTTTTCATAGTATTCTTGGCTGAGGCTTTATCACCCATGGCATTGATCATGGCAGCATCAGGTCCAATAAAGTCAACACCATGTTCCTGACACATGTCAACAAAATCAGCATTTTCAGCCAGGAATCCATAGCCCGGATGAATAGCATCGGCATTGGTGACTTCTGCTGCAGTAAGGATAGCCTGTGTATTCAGATAACTTTGACTAGAAGGACCGGGACCGATACAAACAGCTTCGTCTGCAAATTTGGTGTGGAGAGAGAGTTCGTCAGCTTCAGAAAAGACGGCCACACTCTTAATACCCATCTCACGACAGGCACGAATAACTCGCAGGGCTATTTCACCACGATTTGCTATGAGAATTTTCTTAAACATTAGAATTCATAAAAGCTCCTCTCGCCAGTCTACGCTCTTTGAGCTTCGCCGGGCAGGCAGAGTAGGCAGAGTACGCGGAGACGCTGAGTGTTGTGCTTATTGAAAAACGACTGATATTTGTCATGTCATATTTTGTTTTAAGGGATCGATGAATATACATCTGATGATTAGGGCTCTATGAGAAAGAGGGTTTGACCATATTCAACCGGCTGGGCATTGTCCACCTGAATATCCAACACCACTCCGGACACTTCTGCTTCGACCTCATTCATGATCTTCATTGCTTCAATAATGCACAGAGTATCGCCTTTGCGTACATGGTCACCGACCTTTATAAAGGGATCAATTTCAGGTGCTGATGAGCGATAAAAGGTTCCAACCATGGGTGATTTAACGGCCAATCCCTGAAGTGAGCTCTCTTCTTCTTTAGTTTCCGGCGCTGCTTCAGCAGATACGGTAGCATTGGGGACAGCAACACTAGCATCAGAATTGTGAACCACCACATTTCCGTCAATTCGGGAAACACGGATCTTTTTTCCCCACCTGCTGATTTCGATCTCAGAAATGCTGGACTTCTCCAGTAAATTAATAAGTTGCTCAATATCTTTTGTATTCAAAATGTATCTTCTCCTAAGTCCGAACGCGTTCCAGATAATCACCTGTACGTGTATCGACCTTGACCTTATCGCCAATATTAAGAAACAGGGGAACTGTTACTTTAAGACCGGTTTCAAGAATAGCCGGTTTTGAACCACCGGTAGCAGTATCCCCCCGCAGACCGGGCTCTGTATCTGTGACCTCCAGGACTACATGAGCAGCTATTTCCACGTCTACTGGAGTGCTATCTCTGAATAAAACCTTGATAGTATCATTTTCTTTTAAAAAATCTTTGATAGAGGTCATAAGTTCAAGATCAATGGGAATCTGTTCATAAGTCTCATTGTCCATAACGTGGTAATGGCTTTCATCAGAATAGAGAAAGGTCATTTCATTAGCCATCAATTTTACATCATCAATTTTCTCACCGGAACGAAAAGTCTGTTCAATGACCTGACCACCTGGAATCTTCTTGAGTTTTGTTCTGACAAAGGCATTACCTTTCCCAGGTTTAACATGAAGAAATTCAACTACTTTCCAGAGATTACCATTAAACTCAATGACCAAATTATTCTTAATATCCGATGTACTGCCCATATTTGTTTACCCAATCTCCTTTGTAAGTGGCGCGAAGTTAACCGAGGTCTGAAATCATGGCAAACTTTTTATCCTCAATAGTCCAAAGTAGAAAGCCAAAAAGTCCGCATCGTGAGGTTTTCTCTCGCAAAGATCGCAGAGATGTAAAGTGTTTTTGTGTCCTTGGCTAAAAGACATGTAATCATAAGTCCCCATTCAAATTTCTCACTCCCGTTCTATTCCTCATCTACTATCCACCTTATTCTGTCTCCAGACTAGTAACACCTATTTTTCAATCTTCAATCTTGACGAATTCGCAAAAAGTAACTGAGAAACAATGAAAAACAACCTAACATCATTATTAACAACCACATACGATCTGATGCGCTATATTCATAAATATCAACACTTTGCGTCATTTCGACCAGCTCAATACATCGCTCTGCGTCCTCTGCCTGCCCGCACGAAGTTATACGCAGGCGGGCGAGAGGGACTTTTTACGGTGGCATCAATCTTCAATGTTTCCCCTTGCCTTCATCCTCTGAGATTCATATTAGCAGCACTATGAATTTCCTAGCTGATCTTATTCCTGACAACCTTTATGATACCTTACCTCTGATCGGTTTGTATGCCGAAACTCATTTCAGATTCCGGATTCCCTTCAGTCGCTATTTCCGGCGTGAACCAGAGCTAATATTCGATGCTCCCTGGAGACTTCAGCCCGGTCAGATTCCAAGCATTTTCCTTGTGATCCATGATGCCAATCTTTATCCCATCCATCTGAACTCTGTAGAAATCAGTATCCGTCAATATAAGCAGGTAATTGGCAGCCAAACCTGGCTGCTGGATGAAACGGTCACTGAACACCAGACGCATTTTGAATTCGCCATGACTGACTGCCAAATCCCGGCCGGAGAGCTTGAGATCATTCCGATCCTCAATTATACGGTGAATGGCAAGCAACGTCGTATGCAAATCACCAATTATCCTCAAATCACAAAAAAACCATTGCTGATCACAATAGCAGATCAAGACATGCCGAGTATACCGGGGTGGCTCTCAGGAGACGCGCATTTGCACAGTTCTCTGACAGACGACCAGGTCGAATTTGGTGCGTCATTGGAGATGACCCGTAGAGGCGCGCAACTATTCGGGATGGATTTCGTTACCGTCACAGACCATTCCTATGACCTGGATGATATGCCTGATAATTATCTGAAAGATGATCCGGATCTGGTCAAGTGGAAGGAAAGTCGGCATTCCATTGAACAGCTGAATTTGACTCATCCCCTGACCATCATCCCCGGTGAAGAGATCAGCGTTTCGAATGCCCGTGGACTCAATGTTCATTTATTGCATTATAATGATAGTCATTTTTTCCCGGGAAGTGGGGATAGTGCTGAAGAATGGTTAAACTTGCAGGCTGAGTTAAGCATCGTTGATGTGCTTTCTCAACGGTCTCCTGACAGCGTATCAATTGCTGCTCATTCCGTCTATAAGGTGCCCTGGTTGCAATGGTTGCTTCTTAAGCGGGGATTCTGGGGAGCCACTGACCATGAAAATCCGGAACTGGATGGTGTTCAGATCCTGAATGGGACACCGGCTTCCAGAGCTTTTCAGGAATCACGACAGCTCTGGATAGATACACTGCTTAAAGGAGTTCATCTGGCTGTCTATGGTGGAAGCGATGCTCATGGTAATTTCAATCGCAACTGGCATGTAAAACTACCCATGTGGTCACTGGGAGAGCATGGGGGGCAGATCTTTGGCCAGGCTCGCACACTTCTGCGTAGTGATTCGAACAAGCTGGGTGACCTGATTCAAGCCATGCAAGCGGGACGAACCGCTTTGACCACCGGACCGGTGGGAAATCTCATTTTGAATAGTGGATCTCAGGCAGTTGGAATTGGTGACACCTTAAACATTGGAAGCGACCAGGAGATCAAGATCTCAATCCAGGGATCAAGCTCTGTTGAGTTTGGGTCTGAGATGGATGTCATTTTGTACTTGGGGAACTTCCTGAGTTCTGAGGAATCTATCCTATATCATGCAGTGGATCAGAAGCATACCTTCGATGTGCAAATTCCGTTTACACCAGCAGCCAGTGGTTATCTGCGACTTGAGATCACCAGTGAAGGTTCTCGTTGGCCGGGTTTGTATCTCTCCTCCCCTATCTGGATTGATATTATTAATACCTAATTTCAACTTTTCTTTAACCACAGAGAACGCCCGCCTGCGTATAACTTCGTGCGGGCAGGCAAAGAGCGCAGAGTTTATGTATACCACCCCTGATAAGTATATTTCTGATTTTGGTGAATCTTTAAATCGCGATTTTGGGCATAGGGGTAAAGCGGGTGCGTCATGCTGAGGTCCCGACTTGTCGGGAGGACTCGAAGTATGACAAAGATTATTAGGTGTTGGGAGAAATTAAAAGTTAAAAATTGAAAATTTCAGCAATCTACATTCTAACCCCTAACTCCAATCTTTAAGGTATAAA
>JAUVKO010000215.1 GCA_030596225.1 Fidelibacterota bacterium | reverse complement strand
AGCGTAGAAATATCGCTGGCCAGTGATCAGATTCTTATCTACAAAACTGTGTACCAGTCCTGTATTGCTACCCATGTCATAGTGCAGTCATGAGGTCTTGTTCTGTTAAGCTGGATGAGGACCTGATCTGTAGTTATCAAGATCAAATTTCGCGATTGGTTTCCACAAATAAGGGCTTCCATAAGTATCGGTGATCACCAATGACTCATTAAAGCCAAAATCGGTAGCCCTGTAGATCGCATAGCCTTCAAAATCCTTACCATAAAGGGGATCTCGCGAGTGTTCAGCACCTTCGTCCCAGTATAAAGTAACCTTACCATCACCCGGTATTGCTGTCAGACGCGGTTTATTTGGCGGTTTCACAAAGCGATAACCGGCATCGTAGATCTCCTGCATGATCTCTGCAGTGGCATACAGATCACGGACATTATGGGGATTTTGCCAAAGGTCTACTCCAGTTGCGGCATTAGAATTGTAGCCAAACAACATGGCAATGGAAAAACGACGAACATCATTGGGAGCCATCTTGATTGGGCCGGAACTATACATGAAAATATTGTCAGAGTTCTGTTGAAAAGCAGCCGTATCGATGGGAGCGGTCAGGCGGTTATAATAAACATCTTCTGTCGAAGTAAAGTTGCTATAAGGCTCAACAATAAAACCGGTCAAACCGATCTGATCAGCTTCATCAAGGTCTTTCTCGTCGAAATTTGGTTCACCGGCATCGGGAAATCCATTGGCTTCAGATCCATTGGCATCAGGACCCACATACTGGGGATCATCAGGTCCAACACCATCGGTACCGAGATCATCATTAACCGGTTCGCCCGGGTCCCACTCCCCATTGAGATTCCAATCCGAGAAAGGACGCCAGTCTCCATCGTTATCAATACCGTCCTGCATGGATTCATCGATCATACCATCGTCATCATTATCGATACCATCACGCGGTTCACCCGGAGATTCCAAAAACTTATATCCAAAGAAACCGGGAATGGTTGTTCCAAAGACAGGATCACCAACAGCATCATCATCCCAGCCATAAACAATATCAATGTAGGTATCGAAGTAGGCATCATCATCACTATAATCCATTTCTCCACCAATATGAGGATCTCCATACATGCCGAAGTACATGTTGTTTAGTGTATCAGTCCCTACATTTTCAAGCTCATATACAAAGAAGATCACATTCTGAGCTCGCGTGGCAGTCCATTGGTAACCACGGGATTCCACCCGAAGTCCCAGACCTCCGCGAACTGTATCGATGGGAAATGCGGGATAAAATTCATCATCCCGTAGAGAATCCGACCAACCCTGTTGAGGCCAGTAGGTGTTGTGACTTTTTACATAAAAGTCGTCCATGACATAGTATGATTCCTGATCAGCTGTGGTAATTCCCTGACCATATTCGCCGGGCCACATATAATCGCTAAAAGCAGGATCATACCAACTTGTTGGCCATGAATCAGGTTTCGTGTCACGGTCATCATCACCGGCATCACTCATGGCAATGGAAGCCTGAAAGGGATCATGGAAACCGGGCAACGGCTGCCAATCCCCATGATTATTTTCATAACCGCTATTACTATATGTAACACCTCCAACAGTAAGACCATCACTTACAACAATATCACTTTTACCACCATAGGTTGTGATCCTGGCACCGGCGATCACGCCAAACTCAAAAGCATAACCCCGGCCGGAACCGATGGGCCATTCCATGGAAGGTTCAGTGTGGGGACGTCCGATTGAACCATAATTATAAAACAGGGTTCGGACACGGTTACCGTTATGAGTACCTGCCCTGCGGTCACTCAGTGCTGAAGCTTTCGACATGTGGGCTAGACGGTCCAGAGCATCGTTATATTTTAACCAGGCAACCCGATCAGATTTATTCTCAGGAACTTTGATATTATCATATTGATCTGCATTCAACACTGTAAAAAGGGTGATGAAGGCCAAGAGGGTAAGGAAATTCTTCTTCATGTTCACACCTTCCTAGAAACTGGTTGAGATACCGATACGAAACTGACGGGGACTGCTGAAATAGGTCGGGCGAGTCAACCAGTCAGACAGAGAATGTCTGCCATAGATGTTTCCATCATCGGAGGTATAGGTTGGAATTAGAGAGTAAGTTGCTCGGCCGGTATCAGAGAAGACCCTTCTCTCATTTTGGATATTCAAAGCATTATAGATCTTGGCAAAAACTGTCCAGTGCAAACCGGCAATTTGCACATCTTTATGCATATTCACATCCACATTGAAATAATCCGGCTTCCGGTCCGAGTTGGATGCATCCAAATTGCTTCCCTGGTAGGTCGGTGTATAGGGTAATCCTGAACCATATTTGGTTAAGATGGAAATACCCCATTTACCGGGATCTGACAGAGATACATTTAAATTCACTGTATGGGTCTGATCCCAATCCAGCGGGATTACCTTTTTGGTCACTTCAGCAGGCGGATCACTTTCATTGGCATAGAAAAGGGCTAGTGGATTTGAGGCATTCCCTTGAGCCATTAAGTAGGTATAGTCAGCTGAGGCAGAAATTAGACCTGTGCGCCGTTTATTCACTGAGAATGTGATACCACGGCTATCGCCATAATCCCGGTTGCTGTAAACGACATATTTCACAGTATTATATTTTTCAAATTGATCCGAACTTATAAGTCCTGAAAAATCCTTATAAAAAGCAATGACTTCAATACCCAGATCAGGTGTCAGCTCCTGCTGTAAACCGATCTCATAAGTAACCGTTTTCTGTGGCTTTAAACCGGCATTTCCCAGAATTGATTCATTACTGGCAGTGCTGATCTCCATTTCAGGGTTTGCATAGAGGTAGCTGAAAGTGGGAATCTGAAAAAAGTGACCATAACTAAAGTGGATGATGCCCTTATCAGTAATAGGGTAAGCTACTCCGATTCTGGGTGAAAGCTGATGAACAGCCTCTGTATTTACATAAAAGTCATTGTAATCCCGCCACTGTTCACCATTGGCATCCAGTGTATCAAGTATCTTATCAAAATTTGTGACTTCACCGGAGAACTGAAAGAAGGTATCGATCCTGACAGAATCAGCATTGGCAAGAGTGTACAACCAATAGGTTGGATTCTCAGGATCGCGATAATCATCAGGTACGAAATAGTTAGGGTTAAAGTAGTCATAACGTAAACCGATATTAACGATCATATCAGTCAGCTCGATCTTGTCTTGTAAATAGGCATAAGCCTCTTTAGGATTGCGAGAGGACAAGGATAGTTTTGAAACCGCGTTGGTCAGCCAGTTGTCATAGGAATCATTGTCAAAACTGGATTCAGTGGTCTTGATCGTTGGGATCCAGTCCAGATTCTGCTGAACAGATACAGTATAAGCTTTATAATCCATAGTGTGAGTTTTAAAACCTGCACCGGCTTTGAATTGATGAGCATTGTTCATCTGCCAGGTCAGATCTCCACTCACCAGGTAAGTCCGATTTATTCTTTCATAATAACCATGGGTGTGACCACCGGCATAATACTCGTTATCCGGTTTTTCGGTGATATCATTGGGCAAGAAATATGCCTTTTTAAGATCGCTAACCACAAATTCAAAGCTGACCTCTTCTATCCAACCCTGGTCATCAAGGTCAGTTAGTATATCTGCCCAGGCACTAGCTGAAGCAGTTTCCCAGGTATTAGTAATCTTTAAGCCAAAGCGATCCCCACCAAAAAAATCGACTGCATAGCAGGTGATACCATCAATAACAGTGCTATCATTAAAAATAATGATCATTTTGCTGTTCAGGATAAGAAGTGAGTCACTGGCTGAGCCATAGTAACTACCCATGCCAATTCCGGATTTTTCATCTGCAGCAGCATCGCTGAGCAAGCTACCGAGTGCATCCATATCAGTAAAAACAAGTTCCATTTCCTCGCTTAACTCTTCCGGATCTATATCAATATAGAAGGTCTTGGCTGTAGTTTCATA
>JAUVKO010000165.1 GCA_030596225.1 Fidelibacterota bacterium | reverse complement strand
CTCGTGAAGGTAACGATCTCTATCTGGAAATGACTGAATCAGGTGTTATCGAAAAAACAGCCATGGTCTTTGGTCAGATGAATGAACCGCCGGGAGCTCGTCTTCGAGTAGCTTTGTCCGGTCTAACAATGGCTGAGTATTTACGTGATGTTGAAGGCCAGGATGTACTGCTCTTTGTTGATAATATTTTTCGCTTTACACAGGCCGGTTCCGAAGTATCAGCTCTGTTGGGTCGTATGCCTTCAGCTGTGGGTTATCAGCCGACTCTTTCAACTGAGATGGGTGACTTACAGGAACGTATTACATCAACTAAAAAGGGCTCTGTAACCTCAGTACAGGCAATCTATGTGCCTGCTGATGATTTAACAGATCCTGCTCCGGCTACAACCTTTGCTCACTTGGATGCAACCACAGTGTTGGAAAGAAGTATTGCTGAGTTGGGTATTTATCCGGCTGTTGATCCATTATCATCGACATCAAGAATTCTGAATCCCAGAGTAGTTGGTGACCGACATTACAATGTGGCCCAGGAAGTAAAAGTTGTTCTTCAGAAATATAAAGATCTACAGGATATCATTGCTATTCTGGGTATGGATGAATTATCAGATGAAGATAAGGATACTGTAAACCGCGCTCGTCGGATGCAGAAATTCTTCTCACAGCCGTTCTTTGTAGCTGAGGCATTTACCGGAACTGGAGGAAAATACGTTACCCTGGAAGATTCCATCACTGGTTTTGAAGCAATTCTTGCCGGAGACATGGACAAATACCCGGAAAACGCCTTTATGTATAAGGGCAATATTGACGAAGTTATTGCTGCAGCAAAGAAAATGGGCTAAGACAACATGGCGGCACAATTTCATCTAGAGATCATTACCCCTACTCGGGTCTTTGACGAAGGGGATGTGGATTATCTCCGTGCTCCCGGTGTTGATGGTGCCTTTGGTGTGATGGCCGGACATACTGCTTCAATTATGGCTTTGGATGTAGGTGAGATAAAAGTTGTCAAGGGTTCAGTAAAGATCATCTATGCTGCCACCCAGGGATTTGCTGAGATCAACGAAAATGGTGTCCAGTTACTGGTTGAATCAGCAGAACCTAAAGCTGATATTGATATAAAGCGTGCTCAGGAAGCTTTTGACCGGGCTAAGAATCAGCTTAGCAGAAAACAGGATGAATCAGTGGACGAAGCCCGGGCCGAAGTCGCCCTGAAACGGGCAATAAACCGTTTGAAGGTTGCTGGCAAGTAGCTAGGTCTGTATCCGTCCTATCCGTCATCTCGAGCCGTCACACTGAACGTCATCTCGAGCGGAGTCGAGAGACGAAGTGCTCAATGTCCGAAAAAATTCAATGCCTCGGTTTTTCCGGGGCATTTTTTAACTGAACACTGAAGTGGTGGCTGAGGTTCTCGAAGCCTTCTCGAAGTGTGAAGTCTAGAGCCACACGATTAATTAAAGCTTTCCCGCGTCATACTTACTATTCATATTGTTTTGGAATTAGCAATAGAGGATAAGACTTGCTCAAAGCAGCCCAAAAATTGCTCAAACTCAAACCCTGGTATATTGCTCTATATCTGGCTGTGCTGGCAGTCTTGACTATCTCCAGCTATATGGAGTATCAGTCCCGTTACCGCGACCTTCTACAGCTTATTCAGGATCAGGCGGCGATGACTGCTGCAGTAATCGCTCAAAGCGGAAGTGGTCAAGCCTATCTCACCGAAGAGCTGAAACAAGCGTATATAGATCGAGCTATTGATGTGCTAACCATCCTGAATAAGGTGGATGCAAAACAAGATATAGGCACCAGCCGCCTTGATGAGCTGGTCAGCGAAGGAAATATCCTCAAAGTGATCATTTTTGATGAGCGGGGTCAGGTTGAACATGCCGTGGTTAAAGATCCATCCCGGATGAGAGAGACCATCAGTCATGAAGGGGAATGGGCTTTTAGACATTTGCGTCCCATCTTTAATAAGGAGCAGGATCTGGTTATTGTGGGCGTTGACCAGGAAATGGATCAACTGGATATTAAGCCCCTTCGCAAAGATGAATCTCGGTTTCTCGTAGCTATTGCCAGGGATCGCGGGGGAGCACTTGCTTGTCATCTGTCTGTGAGTGCAGAAGAAGATTTTAAGTACCTCACAGCCATAGAGACTGCTTTGGAAGATCTGTTGCAGGTTAAAGATTTGCAGTATCTTAAATTGTCTGTTGGTGATCGATATCCATATTATGTTTCAAAACAGGGGCTGGTTGTAGATGATAGTTGGACCCGAAAGCCTCTTGAAGATATTCTGTACCAGGTTAGCAAAGGGGATACCAGTCTTCTGGAAGTTGTTCGACCGGTATTCTTCAACTCCAATTTTGGCGAAGTTCGCATTGGATTCAATGCAGATACTCTCCTGAGCCTGCGGGGACAGATAATTATTCAGATCCTGATTCGCACTACTCTTTTAACCATTTTGGCATTTGTAATATTGATCTTTCTGCTGACCAGGCAGAATGCTGCCTTACTGAAGGAGGAAAAGCAACGTATTGAGGCTGAAGTCTATCATCTTGAAAGGCTGAATCGACTTCGTGAAAAGCAAGTTGCCATGGGTGAATTAGCTGCCGGTGTGGCCCATGAGATCCGGAATCCACTCAATGCCATTGGGATTGTTGCCCAACGCCTGAAGCGGGAATTTGTACCGAAAAATGATACCGAAGATTATCAAACCCTTACCGGTACAATGGTTACAGAGATTAAAAGGATCAACCATTCGCTTCAAGAATTCCTGGAATACACGAGACCAATACCCCTTAAATATGCCGAGATCGATCTAAATACTCTTTTCGATAAAATTGTGGAATTATATCATTCACAGGCTCGTCAAAAGCAAGTGAGTCTGGAAGCAGAGACGCCCCCCATTATTCTGGAAGCAGATATGGATTACTTGCAGCAGGCCTTATCGAATTTAATAAAGAATGCCATTGAAGCCTGCGATGCAGATGGAAAAATTTCCCTTTCCGCCAATCTTCATGCAGACATGGTCAGAATAGTTGTAGAGGATACAGGTGCAGGCATCAAGCAAGAAGACCTGAGCCGAATCTTTGACCTTTATTACACGACCAAGGATATGGGAACCGGTGTTGGATTAGCCCTTACCCATAAGATCATAGCAGACCATAGCGGGACCATCGAAGTGGAAAGCGATCCGGAACAGGGAAGCAGATTTGAAATTAATTTACCGGTGAAACAATGACAAAAATACTAATTGTTGATGATGAACAATCTCAGCGCGATTCATTAGCAGGATTCCTTAAGAAAATTAGTTATGACGTAACGACAGCAGATTCTGCTCAGACTGCCCTGGCCTATATGCATAACAATCCTGTGGATATTGTACTCTCTGATTATAAGATGCCATATATGACCGGTGCAGATCTTCTTCAGGAGGTCAAATCACGACATCCCTCAGTTGTCCTTGTTCTTATTACGGCGTTTGGAACGGTGGATATTGCTGTAAATGCCATGAAAGCCGGTGCCTGGGATTTTCTAAGTAAACCGGTTGACCTGGATCAATTGGAAGAATTACTTAAGAATATTGAAGATCATTTAAGCGCCAGACAGCAAATCAATCAGGAAAGCACTCAAGTTTCTGAAGTTGAATTTGACAATTTTATTGCCAAAGACCCCATTATGTTAAAAGTTTTGGAACAGGCAACTCGGGTTGCTGGCAGCCAGGCCACCATTCTGATCACCGGCGAGACAGGAGTGGGCAAAGAGGTTCTGGCGGATTTCATCCATGAACACTCTCCCAGATCCAAAAAAGCTATGGTTGCGGTAAATTGCGCTGCATTGCCAAGTCATTTGATCGAGAGTGAACTTTTTGGTCATGAAAAAGGTGCTTTCACAGGGGCGACTGCCGCACGTGCAGGTCGATTTGAAGAAGCTCACGAAGGCACTCTCTTTTTGGATGAGATTGGGGATCTTCCACTTGAGATGCAAACCAAGCTACTTAGATTTCTCCAGAATGGTGAATTTCAACGGATTGGTCAGAATAAAATATTAAAGTCTGATGTACGTATTCTGGCAGCAACCAATGTTGATTTGGAACATGCTGTGGAAATTGGAGAATTTCGAGAAGACCTTTATTACAGATTAAATGTCATCAATCTGCATATTCCACCTTTAAGGGATCGTCAAACTGATATTAAGATTTTGGCTGAATTCTTTTTGAGCAAATTTACTGAGCGTGAGAACCGTAAGGACATTATCTTTTCAAAAGAAACAATTAAGCACCTGAGATCCCATTCCTTTCCCGGAAATGTACGAGAATTGGGAAATATGATTGAGCGGGCAGTATTGTTAACAACAGGAAGTGAGATCATGCCACTTGATATTCCAATTCAAGGAGGAAAACTGAATCTGCAAGGTGGGGGAAATTTGAAAGACTCAGTTGGCAATTTGGAGGCTGATCTGATCAGCAAGACTCTTGCGGAGTCTGGAGGCAATCAAAGTGAATGTGCACGGCGATTAGGAATCAGCGAGCGGGTCATGAGATATAAACTCCAGAAATACAAGCTTAAGTAAGCCATCCATTTGGGTTATCCTTGAATGAAGCCGTTGCAGACGGCGCAATGAAGGATCTTGATCCAATCCAGTTATAAAATATAATTCAAAGGTAATGGATCAAGATTCTTCATTCCATTCAGAATGACAATATTGACGAATTCGCAAAAAGTAACTGAGAAACAATGAAAAACAACCAAACATCATTATTAATAACCACATACGACATGATGCGCTATATTCATAAATATCAACATTTTGCGACTCTGCGTCCTCTGCGAGAGGGACTTTTTACGGTGGCATCAATCTTTAAATTTTAAGCATAGCTTGAGCTCTGGTTAGAATTTTAAGGACAGTAAAACTGGAAAAGATGAAGAATGCATAGACTGTTTTGAGGTGTAATTGGTATAATATCAATTACACCTCCAAGTGGCACGTAACGTGTCATACTTCCCTTCGACCAGTCTTCGCCCATTGGGCTACGCCACGGCAGGCAAGCTCAGGACAGGCTAGGCTCATCAGCAAGTGGGGAACATCCCGCCACAGGCGGGGACACTTCTGCTTGTCTCCCTGAGA
>JAUVKO010000071.1 GCA_030596225.1 Fidelibacterota bacterium | reverse complement strand
AGACGCAAAGGCTTGGGATAACGCATTTTGCCATCCATCCCCCGGATCAATTCGGCGAACATGATCTTGGATTTAGGGAATTTCTCCAGAACCTGCTCTTTCATTTCAGGCGGAAATCGCAGAGAACCAATGGAGATCCAGGCCACATTCTCAGGGTCCACGACTTCAAAAAGCTGTCGGATTAGATCAGGGTAGGTCTTTTCCCAGTCAGGATGAAACAATAGAGGGTCGAAATGAAAACCGATCTTATAACCGGCCTCCTGGACCTGTCTCATTGCTTCGAGACGCTCTTTTAAAGAGGCTGCTTTATGTTCCTCAGCATCTATGATGATTTGAGGATTAACGGACCAGGAAATAACAGTATGTCCTTTATGGTCCAAATCCAGAAGATTTTCGATCCGGTTGGATTTGGTCTTTAATTCCAGGAGCACATTGTTCAGATCGGCAAAGTAGTTCACAATATCCCGGGAAAATTCGGAAGAGGAGTCAAAAGCGAGACTGTCAGATAATTCACCGGTGCCGATCCGGAAAAAGCGTTTGGGCTGGGTGCCGATTTTATCACGAACTTCAGTAAAAAGTTTCTCAGAATTGGCATAAACGGTTGTCACCGGGTTATTCAAATAAAACTGAAGAATACAGTAAGTGCAGTCAATGGGACAATTACTGGTCTGGTTGATGACGTGATAATTGCAGCAGCGGTAGCTGCGATCAGTACCCGGACACTGTTTTACCGTGTGACCCTGGTTTTCAGTAAGTAGAATTTCTCGTTTGGCCGGAGTTGCCTCCTGCCGGAACATGGCTTCTTTTTGATCTTCCGTTAGTTCCAATTGGATGACTTCAGCTTTGGGATTGTTCTTTTTATAACGCTGGACCAATTCCTGATCAGCAACTTTCTGATCAACAATGATACGGGTGATCTTAGGTTCTTTCATGGAATCCTAGATATGTTTAAAAATGTTTTTGAATGCAGAAGTGGAAAGCTTGTCCAGTGTGGTTTTCAGCTCTTTTGCATCCTTGGCGTGGAAGGCAATGTCAAGCCCTTGTCGTTCGAAGTAGGGATCCCATTTGATCTGGATTGAATGGGGCAATTGAGCTGCATCAAGGGTTTCAGAGAGGTCAACACCGGCTTTCGTGAGAGCCGGGAAACGGGCGCTATTGATCTTTTTGCGGATTTCCATGACAGCCAGTCGATTGTCCTCGTACTCAGTATCAGCCATGTCCCATAAGCCCATCTCTGTAGCTTTGGTTTTGAAATCCACATCGTCCCGTTTTGCCATTTCCCAAACATTTTGGATGATTTCGGCAGTCATATTGATACCGATCTTAAGGTTAGTGATGAAACGTGTGACCCAATCCAGATGTTCGCCTGCTCGTTGAAAGATGAGAGCACGTTTTAAACTCAGGTCTTTATCCAGAATAAAGTTCTGGAGTTCCAAAGGAAGCTTCAGGAGAAACAGGACTTGGTCGATAAGTTTTGCCCGGGGAGGCAGATCCATAACAGGATAAATCTTTTCCGCTAACAGAGGTCTGGGAACACCTAGATCAAGAGCTGCCCGCGTCAAGAGCGCTTTATCCATCAAGGACATGGGAGCATAGTATTCGATGATCAGTTCCAGAAGCTCCAAAGTGTTTTCTGATTCCTGAATTAAATAGACTGGAACAGTGGCTTGTCCGGAATCCTGGGCTTCCAGGAAATGATGGATATTTCCCACTATTTTGATGCATGAGGGCGTTTGGTAAGCTAGAACCGGCTTGGACAGTTTTGTACCGCTTGATCTTTGCCTTCTGAAGGGCAGAGGCGCAAAACTGGAATGTATGGTGGGTCCGGCAGTTGTCAGTTCTTTTACAGAGATCTTCATAGCGGCAATATGTCTTGAATTCAAATAAATCAAATAGAATTCATATTTTCATTTTAACAACGAAACAAATGAACGAATATTTATTTCCATAATTCTTTCTTCAGTGAACCCCAGATAACAAATTCGTGAAGTTCGTTCACTTCGTTGTAAAAAAAATAGATTATACACAAGAAAACAAAATAGACACTCAATTTGCAGAAGCTGCTAGGTGTCCTGCTTCTTACGTACCAGAGACAATCCACCAAAACCACTGATCACTGCCATGTAGAAACCGAAATCATACCACCAGCCGGTGTTATTGGGGTCATAAACTCTGGTTGTGTCATTAAAGAAACCGACGATGATCGATATAGGAGCGATCCAGCCATGCCATACACCTTTGAAAAAGCCGGCAGGATTATGCCCAGCAGTCTGGCTGGGGTTCGGCATACAGGCAGACAGTACGATCACAATCAATATGCTGATCAAAGCAAAAAAGAGTAGTTGTTTCTTATTCATAATGGATCTCCTAAAGTGTTTCAAATAGCCCCTGGGCTTTATTTTTTCGAACATTGTCGTGATAAAAATATTGACCATTCATGGCGATATATACGCCGGGATTCAATGTTTGTACGTAGGCCAGAGCTGCGCCCATATTAAAAAGTCCATCAGAGCTGCCAAAAACGATGGGGATCATAGCTCCGGTCAAGACAATGGTCTTGTCCTTAAGATGGCTTGCCAGATAGTTGGCTGTTTGCACCATAGTGTCCGTTCCGTGGGTGATCACAATACGCTCAGAAGTGCTTTTCCTGCAGTGGCTAAGAATTAGTTCTCGATCATCTTCGGTCATCTCAAGGCTGTCGATCATCATCAGGCTGCGGATATTGACATTGAGCTGAGAACGACCCTGCTGCAGCATTTGTTGTAGATGAGTATCCCTAAAATACAGGTTTCCATTGAGTTCGTTGTATTCCTTGTCAAAAGTGCCCCCGGTGATGAAAATTTGAACCTGCATGGATGTTTAGCTCCTAATTACCTTAGATGAATGAACCCTCAAAGGTGCTCGTTTTCCCTCCTTTCAGCAAGCAAATAAGCCTTCATTAAAAAAACAGCATGATTCATCATGAAAATTGCTTACACTTAAGGCTGTGTGAACGAAGGAGTAATGGAATGAATGTTGATAAACGTGTTATCCGCAAATTTGAAAAAAAGACCTGGAGTGAAGTTAAATCCAAGAATTCCTGGCAGGTTTTCCGGATTATGGCGGAGTTTGTAGAGGGTTTTGATGTACTGACTGAGATCGGGCCATCAGTTACAGTCTTTGGTTCTGCTCGTACAACACCGGATGATCCCCATTACCGGATTGCTTATGAATTAGGGCGCTTACTCGCGAGCGAGGGGCTTACCGTCATTACAGGAGGTGGTCCCGGAGTTATGGAAGCTGCCAATAAAGGTGCCAAGGAGATTGGTGGTGCTTCAGCCGGTGTTGGAGTTGAACTCCCCTTTGAAGCCTCGAACAATGCCTTTATCGATGCCGATAAAAATATCACTTTCCGCTATTTCTTTGTTCGCAAACTCATGTTCCTGAAATACTCCCAGGCTTTTGTGGCCTTCCCCGGGGGTTTGGGTACTCTGGATGAATTATTTGAATCGTTAACCCTTTCTCAAACTGACAAGACCCCCAAATTTCCGATCTTATTGGTGGGAAGCGAGTATTGGTCTGGTTTATTGGATTGGCTCAAGACCAGAGTCCTGTCAGAGGGTAATATCAACGAGGATGACCTTGAGTTATTTCGAATAGTTGATACTGCCGAAGAAGTAATGGATGCCATTACCGGGTTCTTTGCTAAATATCGCAAAGAGATGGTACCCAATTTCTAAGATGATATTTTGGTCATTGAGTTTATCGAAATGCCCAAAATTGTTAATTACAGAATGAAGGGCTTCGACAAGCTCAGCCTCCGTAACTGACGAATATTCAAGTTAGCTTAACTTTTGTTTGAGTTTTGCCACATAGCGGTGACTCATGACATACGGTTTCTCAATTCCTTTCAGGTAAACCTCCAATGACATTTTCCTTCTAGTTCCCAAAAAAGGCGATGGAATCCATCGCTTTTTTAATATGTTCGATTTATATGAAATTAATCCAGATCGATACGCAGGATAAATTTACGGCCTGATAATCATCACTTATAAGGCGATTTTCCAGGTTCCTTTTTCGAGAAAAGCTTCAATAGTTTGGCGATGGGCCTTGTTGATCAAGTTAGAGTGCGAGATGTTTTTTCTTTTTGCGTATTCAGTAAGAGTTAATATTTCTTTCCCTTCAAGATAAGCGAGTCGTTTGTGGTAGCTGTTCGTCAGAGCTTTTCCAATAATTTCTTCCATACTGGATGTTTTCTGCTGATTATCAAATTCACTAAAAGCAGCATAATATATTTTTCGGTCAACGAATTTAATATTTATAGGCACATACCCCTCTCGTATGAGGAGGTAATTGTTAAGCACTCTGCCAATCCGACCGTTTCCATCAACAAAAGGATGGGTATGCTCAAAACTGAGGTGTAACAAGGCGATACGCTTGATAATATCTACCGAAGGGGTTGACTGATATTTCACGAGCATCTCTTCAAGTTTATCGATAACTTGTTTAGGATCAATAGCTATATGATTCCCAACCCGGACCCATTCATCTTCATTTCGAAACCGTCCCGCCACATCATCACGAATATTTGACAGCAGCATTTGATGCAAAAGGAGTATCACATCCAGGTTCAACTCTTGCCCCTTTGCTTTTGTGTCAATGTATGCGACAACACGAGCTAAGTTTTTTGCCTCGAACAGTTCCCGTTCAGAAATAAAACGATCCAGATCTATTTGGCGTAAGATTTTTTCTGTTTCCTCAAGAGTAAGAGTACTGTTCTCAATTGCATTTGAATTATAAACCTGCTCAGCTACTTCAGCTTCACTTATAAGTTTCAGGAGCTGATCTTTTCTAATAGCAGCTTTATAATACCTTTCTCGCAGTGAGTTGATTGCTTTATAGATGCTTTTAACCTTTGCCATGCTTAAATATAACTAATGTTAACGTATATACTATTATAAACGTGAAAAAGCATTCATAACTTTGAAATATTCACTGATATAGTATTAATAGCGTGAATATAGCACAAATATTTAATGGTTTTCACGGTAATGAATGATCTTTACATGTAATTACGAATATCTTTTGGGTTAAATTGGATTTTATCCGGTATTATTAAACCGGCGTTTATTAAACGAATGGAAACGGACGTTGAACCTGCCTGTCCTGAGTTGAATCGAAGGGTCGAAATATCCAAATAATGGCTTGATACATCCTTAGGCTTCGACAAGCTCAACCTCCAGAACAGACCGGACATTGAGCATGGTCGAAATGTCCAATCTCTAGCAACAGGCCCGGGTTTCGACAAGCTCAACCTCCAGTACTACAGGGTTCTAGTTTTATAAACAAACTATATCCCTCATGACACCCCTCAACCTATGGTAGCACTAGTTTTTACCATACGATCAATGTCTGCCGGATTAATAGATGTTTAATATCAGGAACTGAGCACAACACTCTTTTTTAGAATATTTTTACAATAGGCATTAAGGCTTTCTCCGGCAATCAGCGCCTTAATTGTTAGGTGATAAGTGCCACAACATCGCGAACCCAATTAAGTGCCACAACATCGTGGTCTCTCTTGCAACAAAGTAGCCTTTGAGTTGTAAAAAGGAATAAACTTAATGGGAGTAAATGTGAATAAAAAAGTAAAGAGCAGGAACGCCAAGTAGCAGTTGATAGATATCTAAATGGAGAACAGCCAAAAAGTATTTATGTTTCAATGGGCAGATCTAAAACCTGGTTTTTTAAATGGCTTGGTAGCTATAGGTCAGGTAATTCTGAATGGTATATTGATGATCCCAGAAGTCCAAAACAAACTCCAGGTAAAACAAGTATTGAGATGGAAGAGATTATAAAGTTGACCCGACAGAGTCTCTATAATGAAGATGTATTTTGTGGAGCCCAAGCCATCCATTGGGAGCTATCTGAGCAGGGTCTTTCATCTATTCCATCCTTGAGAACTATTAACAGAATCATCAACAGGAATGACCTCACACATCGTCGTACGGGACGCTATGAGGCGAAAGATATTCCCTATCCGAAATTTGAAACAAGACTTCCCAATCATCGTCAGCAACTAGATTTTGTTGGTCCACGTCATTTAAGAACAGAGGGGGAGGCTTTACGTTTTTACAGTCTTAATGTAGTAGATCTGACTACAGGACGATGCGGCATTCAACCCGTCTACAATAAAAGTGGAGATGCTGTATACGAGGCTATATGGGGCATTTGGAAGCGTTTGGGTATGCCCAGGCACCTCCAGGTCGACAATGAGTTTTCCTTCTATGGCAGCCCTACTCATCCACGTGGCATGGGTCCATTAATCAGATTATGCCTCAAGTATGGAATTGAACTATGGTTTATCCCACCATCTGAGCCTTGGCGAAATGGAGTAGTAGAACAGTTCAATTTTCACCATCAACAAAAGTTTTTGGATCGTGTTACTATGGAAAGTAAAGAGGAACTTGAGGAAGGTTCTTTAAAATATGAGTACAAGCATAACAGTCGATACCGCTATAGTAAATTGGGAGGTAAAACACCTCTGGCTGCTTTAGAAAACCATAAAGGGTTCAAGCTTCGATTCCCTGATCCAGAGGAACCTATCCCTACCATGTCTTTAGCAAAATCTAAGACAGGACGCTATCATCTGATTAGGCATATACGTAGTGATGGAATCCTCAATGTTTTTGGTGAAAAGTTTAAACTTCCTCCAGAGCTCTATTATGAATATGTGGTAGCAACTGTGGATGTTGAACAGCAACGGTTATTAATCTTTCATGACAAAAAACAGAGGCTTGACTTTGATTATAAATTACGTTGAAGAAGTTGATTTAAATGAACAATATATTGGAAGAGTCCGCGATGTTATGGCACTTTTTAGAGACCACGATGTTGTGGCACTTATCAATTAGTCTTTATAAAGATGATCCTGCTTTCGTCTTCGCGGAACCCCGCCATGGGCGGTGGAACGAAACTATTCACCTAGGAAGGTAATAAGTGTGTCTCTCTGCCTTAAGAGTACCATGACGCCGAAGTCCCGACAGTGTCGTCGGGACTTCGGCGGATAAAATACTTTACAATATCTATTAAAAAATGAATGCACAATGAGATTACGTTCTTTATTCTTGCTTATTAATGCTGAAATACAGTAATAAGTTTGACAATTGCAACAATAAAGATTATCTTTAAGCTAAGCGATGCAAAAAGGGGGATGCTTATCAAGTCATATGAATAGTATCTAAGTGGTAATCTGTTTGAATGGGCAAACCAGTTATCACTTACTCAATTAAAGGATGGAACGGGGAAATTATGAATAATCGACAAAATCTTATGAGCAATGAGTTGAACAAAACTTATGACAGCAGTAATTTTGTGGAGCAGTTCCATTCTGCAGAGTGTTTTGGTCTATTGGGGCAAATTGGCTTGCTCACCGAAGAGAAGATCGAACTGATACTGGAGCAGGCTAAACCAACAGATCGTCGCAATAAAAGGTTAGAGGCTTTGTATAAGATCACCTATGCCAAAATTGCCGGTTTGGAGGGTAATTTTACCCTTGCAACTGAGTTATATGATCAGGTGTTAGACAAGATCAATGTTCTGAATCAGGGTTCTCAGCAGGAGAGCGCTTTGACATTCTTCTACTATGAGTACTCTGGATTTCTGCAGAGTATTGGTAATAAGGGTGCTTCACTTATGTATCTGGAAAAAGCCCAGAGCATTGCCAGTTCAAATAAAATGAAGCAGATGATCGCGTATCAATTCCTGGTGAAGCAGAGTGGATCTCTGAAGAAATCTGCACTGCGCAAGTGGCTCCAGAGCATTGCCTATTTCAATAAATATGGGATGACCGTCATGGAAACCCAAGCCCACTATGATCTTGCTCTGTATTACATTAAACAGAATGCAGTGGGTGAAGCCTCAGCACATTTGGATGAAGCTCATCATCTGGCAGCTTCCGGGTATGAATACCTGCGCTGGAATATTGACTTAACCAGAGGGATTCTCCTCGTGGACCAGGGTCGGGATGCCGAGGCAGTCAGCTATTATGAAAATCTGCTTGAGGAGGTCAAGAGTAGCTATTTTAAGTCTCGGCTCCTGCTTATGCTGGCTGAACTATATGAAAAACTCGGGAAAGCGGATCAGGCTCTGGACTCAGCCATGCAAAGTATGGAAATGTGTCAGCGTTTCTCCATTGGTTCTGAATTAGCGAGTGCCAGTCTGGTTGTGGGAAGACTGTATCACAGACACAAGACTGATATTACCAAGGCATATTTTTATTTGCAGCAGGGCTATGGTTCAGCAATGGAATTAGCCAAGCGTGGCGTGCCTATCACCGGCAGCAGGGAACAGGCTGTTAATACTTATGTGAGTTTTCTAGAGGAGCATTTTCCAGGGGATGCAGCCGAATCGACCAATGAAGATCTGTTTGCATTTTCCAGGGAATTGAATTGGGTACGGATCAAAGATCTTTTCCACTATAATCTTTTTCTTTATCACTATATGAATACCGGTGTAGGAGGTAAGACCCTCAAGGCTTTGGACTTTCCGGCATCATCCTTCTATTCAGCAACTGAAAGACTGAGAGTCCGGGGCATTCCCTTTCCAAATTTTCGCAAGACTGATGTTGATATCCCCAGTGATAATTATGTGGAAGGGCTGCAGCAATATTGTCGTATGCATCGGGAAAAGACCTGGGTTGAGATCAATGGGTGTTTTGAGAAAGATATGCTGGCCTATCACTATAAGGCGAATAGCTACAATAAAAAGTTGTTGGCTAAGAATCTGGAACTGGCCTATTCCGGAATTGTGAATAGGACCAAGTATCTGACGTCTGGTGATGGCTAAAAGTTCTTAAAATAAGCCAGCAATAAACCAGCCTGTATTCATTATCTATAATTCCAAGTTTCAGATT
>JAUVKO010000116.1 GCA_030596225.1 Fidelibacterota bacterium | reverse complement strand
TAATCGAAGAGCTTGGCTTTGCTGCAATATCAGATTAAGCGGTGTCCTTTTAAACCCTGATAGACTTCCTGAATCACCACCTTAGAGATTCCCCAGGCCGGAACAGCTAAAAACATACCTAACACGCCTAGCTGTGACCCAACCAAAATTAGTAAAATTACCGTCAAAGGATGCATTTCCATGGATCCGGAAACCACAATAGGTGAGATCACATTATTATCGATCATCTGAACAATAAAGAACATGGCGATGATATGAAATATATAATAGAAATTTGCTGCTGCCACCGGATCGCCCAGATTGTTAAATAAGCTCACAACGATGGCCGGTGCCATCCCCATGAACGGTCCCACAAAAGGAATCATATTTGCCAATCCGGCAATAGAACCAATCAGGAAAACCCCTGAAATATTGGTATCAAAAATCCAGTTTAAAAGGCTTAAACCAATGATTGACTGAATGCCGACCCCCAGTGCTGCTAACAGCTGACCCCGAAGAAAGTTGGTCAATTGCTTTTTGGTCTTGTAACTGATATTCAGAGACATTTCAAAATATCGGTTGGGTACCATCCCGATAAGACTTTTCATCATTCGGGAACCATCAACCAGAAAAAACATCGTGATAATCAGGATAAAAACAATAGTAGCCAATGTATCCAGGGCGCTTGCCAGCACAGAACCCAATTGCCCAAAAAATTGAGCCGATAGATCAGACAGGGTCTCCGTATCCAGTTGAAAATTAGGAATATATTCTGAGATCCTGGTATTGATATTACTCATGATGGCATCTAAAGAATCGCCTTCTGTTTGCTGCTTAATCATATTACTGATCCTGCTGATCTCAGATAATAAAGTCGGAATGCCCTTAACAATACCCGTCCCCACGATGGTGAAAATTCCCCCAAAGACTAGCAAGGCCCCATATATTCGACGTATGCCATTTGACTCCATGCGATCTACCATAGGGTTGAGAATAACTGTCAGAATGCTCGCTATGACAAGCAGGAATACCGCATCCATAACCAGGGGAAGTGCTTTATAGGCACCTGCCAGAAGCAGAATAAGTAAAAAGAAATAGACCAGAGTTTTGAATAAACCCTGATGAAAAAATCGCACGGACTGGTGTGCGATCCGGATGGGATCCTGACTACTCATGGTTTTGTGTCTCAGTCAATTCTTCCAGACGTCGTGAAGTTTTAACCAATTCACTATTCGTGCTGCGCAAACGAGTTGCCAATACTTCAGATAGAGACAGTAGAATCTTAGCACCCAGCGCCGGTTTGGTTTTTAGAATATCCATTAGATCAGTGCGAAAGAACCCAATGATTGTACAATTTTCAGCAGCTGTTGCTGTTGCTGTTCTGGGGGAAGCATCCAGCAGAGCTATCTCACCAAAAAAATCTCCCTCATTCAGTTCAGATAGCAGTTTGGGGGCTTGATGGGGAATATCTAAAAAGATGCTAACCCGTCCTTCGATAATGATATACATCCCGCTTCCTGGATCACCCTGCTTAAAGATCGGTTCATTGGGAGTGTAATTCCGAATATGAACTGCATGCTCAACGATTTTTATCTCCTGCCAGGAAAGCCGGCTGAAAACAGTAACCTGGGAAAGAGCCATCTGTGTCTGGCTGCGCTTGGGCTTCAATTTGTCCTTGAAACTCTCAAATAAGGGGTAGGACACTTTTACTTTATCTTTCATAAGAACCTTCCAGGGAAAAACGTTGAGACCAGATGTTCAAAAATTATTGCTTACAGGTATCTGCCCCACCAGTCCTTTCAGACTGTTTTTATTTAACCTTTATTGGAGCACATATCCAAAAAGTTTAAGATAACCTATATAATCCGATTTCAAAATATTTGGGATTATAAAAGGTTGATAAAAATCAACTCAAAAAACCTTAGATGATCTTCCCCAGAATAAACCCAATGACAACTCCGACCAACAGGACTATGGTCAGCACACGCCCCTGAACCACACTTGAACCATAACCTTTTTTCACAAAAATGATGGAAACAAAATACCCCCCTGCATTAAGTAACCAAAATGCCGGAATGGACAATACTTTGATCAGAAGTGGACCGATAAAGGGGATCAGGGTTACCAGCCCCACCACTCCCGCGAAAGCATGCGAAAGAATACCGAACAAGACTAAAAAACCGGCCATGATCTCTTTGTCCCACTCCAATAAAAGACCTACATAAACAAAAAATCCAGCTACAATAAAAAAGGCAAAAGTCTTCCAATATTCAACTAAGATGATTTTAGTACGTGTAAACATAGCTAATCTAAAATATTAATCCGATTTCCTGATTCACTTAATTTTTCTTTTGATCCAATATAACAGCCTTGGGAAATTTCCCAAATTGAGCTTTGGTGTAGGTGCCTTCAGGTGAGACCCATAGCAGAAATTGAGTTCCTTCAGTAGCAATGACCGAGGTAAGAATATCGTTTTTTTTCACAAGGGATTGTCCACTAATGTAATGCAGGTCGGTCTGGATCAAGACTTGCTCCAGCTCTAGAGAATGATTCGGGTGAGGACTTGTCGCGTCAAAACGTCGGGCTGTTGCTTCCCAAGTTTCACCATCGATAAATACCGGGATCTTTACTGGAAAGAAGTCTGCATTTCCGGCTTTCGCCGCTAAAAAATGGGTGGCAGAAAAAACGGTGAGCACATTTGATGGAAGATCAAAGTTCTTCCCGCTTGAATAGATAGCCTTTTTCCCATCTGATGATCGTCTGGCTTCAAGTTCAAATTGCATTTTCCCCTCTGATATTGTTTTTGACCAACTTAGTGGTGTAAAATCATCTCGTCTAAAATGCACTCGATAGATATTGTTGATGGGGTGAAAAAATGCGATAAATGGTTTTAGCTGATTGTCGTATGAGATATGAACACTGGTATCATCTTCAACCCAGGTCAGAACCATATCCAGCAGCGGTATACCAATATAGGAAACTTCATATTGAATGACTTCGATGGGTTTGCCTGCAGTAAGAGCAGTCCAGAACAGGCAAAGGAATAGTAGTCTTTTCAACATCACAAACAGACCTCAGGGTTTCCAGCTAAACTTACCGCGCAACCCCATTAGACCAACGTAAGTGATATATATCGGTTGGATCACAAACCAAAGCGGGTATTGAATTAATATAGACCAATATCCAAATTTCCTGGCGCCCAATACAAGAACTAATCCCTCAGATAGAAATTTGATACTTACGGAAAACCAGAAAGCGGTTCCTAATAGACCTATGAGAGAACTAATCAGCAGCAGCAGATTTGTCAGGAAAGCACTCAGCAAAAAACCTAAGAAGAGTGGATTGCTCTTCTCTAATCCCCTTGAATTTGAGGACCAACGAATTCTCTGATTTAGAAAAGCTTTTATTGAATTCGTGGGTAATGTCCGTACAAAATGAGCCTTGTCAAAATTAAACCTGGCTTTTAATCCGGTTTTTGCCGGTATGGTCTGTACCAGATAAACATCATCACCTGAAACCTTATGTGCTACTGGGTTAAACCCACCGATGGCCGTAAAGGCTGACCTGCGATAAGCCAGATTCTGCCCCGAACCACTCCAGGCATACCCTTGGGCCATCATCCCTGCATTAGCGACCATAACTGCGATAAAATCTAAAGCTTGGTACTTTGCAAAGAATCCACTGGCTTCAACTTGCGAATAACCAACCAGAATCCCTACATCCCCATCCATCTGTGAAACAGCACTTGAAACCCAAGCGGGACCGACGCGACAGTCTGCGTCAGTACTCAGTATGATCTCTGCAGTTGTCTTCTTCAGACATTCAGTTAAAGCGTTTTTCTTGGGGGTCATCTGTTCTGATAAAGTGCTAATCCTAATCGAATGAACATGCCTGTTCTTTTTAGAAAAGTGTTCCAATATTGACCCTGTTGAATCTGTGGAACGATCATCTGCAATATAAATATCCAGATTCCCCTGGTAATCCTGATCAAGCAGATCAGCTAAAAGCCCAGGAAGATTTTGCTCCTCATTGCGGGCTGCAATCACAACTGCAACAGCAGGGTTATCATCGCTGGTCATACTATCCTGCTTTTGCACCAGACCCTTTGATATCAGCAAAGTAAAGGCCATATAGACCATGGTGGCGCAAATTAAACCAATTGAAATTAGGAGGGTCATTCTTTAGAGAATAAAGAACCCGGCAACGATGAAGTAAACTACAACTCCCAGGATATCGACACTGGTCGTTACAAAAGGACCTGTCGCTACGGCCGGATCCAGATTAATGCGATTAAGGACAACCGGTACCAGTGCTCCAACAAAGGCAGCAGTCGCCATAGCTAGAACGATAGCAGTACCGATGGTGATACCTAACTCCGGGGCAGACATGACCCCCATATCCATGTAACCCAGCAAACCCAAAACATAACCTGATCCCCCTAAAAGAATGCCATACAGTGCGCCAAGTATAAAACCAACCTTCAATTCCTTTAACACTACTTTTAGCGCTGTCGAATGAGCAACTCTCCCTGTGGCAATTCCTCTTACAACGATGGTTGCGGTCTGGGTTCCAACGTTGCCAGCCATACCAATGATGATGGGCAGAAAAGCAATCAAGGCCAAAACCTGACCCAGGGTTTCTTCGTATGTGGTAATGATACTGGCGACCAGCATCCCACCAATCCAACTGGCGAAAAGCCAGGGAATCCGAGTCTTGGCATTGGAAAAGGCACTCTTCATGAGAATATCACGATCACGACCAGCACCGGCCATCTGGAGAAAATCTTCGGTGGCTTCCTCGCGGATTACATCAATGACATCATCTACGGTAATAATTCCCATTAATTTATTACTCTCATCCACAACAGGAACGGCAAGGATATTATACTGAGATACAATATGGGCTACTTCTTCCTGATCTGTCAGTGGTTGAACCGCATGGACGCGAGTGATCATCATCTGACTTAATTTTCTGTTTGGCTTGGAAGTAATCAGGTCCCGTAATGAGATCACACCTACCAGATGCTGGCGATCATCTATCACATACAGGTAAAAAACCATTTCCTGCTCATCCTGATTCTGGATTGATGCAATGGCTTCGCCAACTGTTGTGTCTTCATGGAGAGCAAAGACATCGGGGATCATCAGACCACCGGCAGAATTCTCCGGATAAGCCATGAGAGTTTCCAGCTCGTCAGATTCACTGTCCTTGAGACGATTTAATATGTCTTCAGCCAGTTCTTCCGGGAGCAATTGAAGAATATCAGCCTCATCATCAGGAGACATGGCTTTCATCAATTGCATGGTTTTCTCAATCGGTAGAGAAACTAACAGCTCTTCAGTGAGATGCTCATCCATTTCAGAAACCACTTCAGCGGCATGATCCACATCAGCTATTGTCAAAAAGACATCATGGCGCTCCTCGGTTGTGATATGCCGAAAAATCAGAGCTAGATCAGCCGGATGCAGCTTAGCCAGCATATTCTCAAGATTGCTCTTGGCATGGCGGCGCAAGAGTCGTCTGACAGTGTCAATATGGAGGTGCAGATCTTTCATGAGCTTGCTCTGAAATTAAGCGGGAATAGCAAAGAAGGAAGGAGGAAAAGAAACTCTAATGTTATTGCTATATATAGTCTCTGTCTACAAATAACTGTCGCCTACCATCTAAGTTCTATGCACTAGCAGAAATACTATTCTTTATTCCCTCCCTCTTAACTTTCAATTATGTTCCGGCGATGAAAAGCATTGATAGTATATATCTTGATCAACTCTGTGATAAATTGAGTTTGATCATCCATTCGATTCAAAGAGATCCGTACTAATGGGGACACGAAATAAAAAAGTCGCCATTGCCATGAGTGGTGGTGTTGATAGTTCCCTGGCCGCACATCTTCTGGTGGAGCAGGGGTATGATGTCATTGGTGTAACCATAAAATTATGGGGCTATATCGATACCGGTGGGCATCCTACGCATGAAAGCAACTGCTGTTCACTTAATGATATCAACAATGCTAAGGCTGAATGTGCTTCCCTGGGTATTCATCATTATACTCTGGATATGTCAACAGAATTCAAGCAGATCGTTATCGAGAATTTTGTCTCCGAATACAAAGCAGGTCGGACACCGAACCCCTGCATTATCTGCAATACGGAGATCAAATGGCATACCCTGCTAAACAAGCTGGATGATCTAGATGTGGATTTCCTGGCCACAGGACACTATGCCCGTAAGGTCAAACACGCCGCCTCCGGGAATTGGGTCATTGGCAGAGGGAAAGACCAGCACAAGGATCAATCTTATGTTCTCTGGGGTATTCGACCGGAAGATCTGGAACGGACACTTTTTCCCTTAGGTGATCTTTCTAAAAGTGAAGTCCGCAAACTGGCAAGCCAGGCCGATATGCAGACTGCTGATAGGCCTGAGAGTATGGAAATCTGTTTTGTCCCGGATAATGATTACCGCCGTTTTCTGAATGAACAGTATCCGGAGATCATAGAGGCAGCTCCCTCCGGGGATTTTGTTGATGCCAGGGGCGAAGTCATTGGACAACACCAGGGTATTTTTAATTATACCATTGGTCAACGTAAAGGACTTGGACTAGCTACCGGCAAAAGGGTGTTCGTTAACCAGATCGATGTGAAAAATAATGTAATTCATGTGGGAAGCAGAAAGGACGCTGTAGCCACGACCTTCACGGTGAATTCCTGCAACTGGCTTATCCCCGATTCTTTCATCCTTGACCAGCCTGTAGAGGTTCAGATTCGCTATAATCACAAGGCAAAGCCGGCTGTTATCTCACGCATTTCCGATACTGAGCTAAGCGTGAGGTTTGAAACACCTGAAAATGCAATTACTCCCGGACAATCTGCAGTCTTCTTTCAAAATGGACATGTAGTTGGCGGTGGTATCATTAATTCAGTATAAGACCTTG
>JAUVKO010000077.1 GCA_030596225.1 Fidelibacterota bacterium | reverse complement strand
CAAAATCAGCACCAGACCAATTCCGGCACCCATGGCGGCAATAAATTTCCAGGCTTTTTCAATACTTTGCATCTGCATGGCTGTATACGCTGCCAGCAGCATCAGCAGGACAGTAGCGATCTTGGAGATAACCACATAATGGCGTTGGGCAGTATCCTTGTCCTTAATTGCTGATTCAGGTTTAAAAAAGCGTTTATATACATCATTGATAATGTAGGAAGCTGACCAATTCAAATGGGTATCGATGGTGGACATAAATGCGGCCAGGAATGAAACCACCAGAATCCCACGCATACCGCTGCCCAGCAGGGCATTCATGACCAAGGGATAACCAGCCTTGGAACCCAGTTCATGTCCCCCAAGATCAGCGAACATGACCATTGAGGCCAAAGCTACTACGATCCAGGGCCAAACCCGAAGGGCATAGTGGGCTGTATTATACCAAAGGGTTGCTAAAAGAGCATGTCGTTCATCTTTGGCAGATCCCATCCGCTGAATGATATACCCACCACCATCAGTATTATGGATGGACCACCATAAAATTGTCATATAAACCAGAAATTGTGAGAAAGGTGATTCCCAGAAGGCGACAGTGAAGAAACCGGCATCAGGAATAGGTGGGATAAAGCTCAGTGTATTCTCGTTCACCATTGGTGTCACCGCCAGTTGTTGCTTCATGCTTTCCAGGGTGGCTCCTAATTCAATCGTTCGTAATGAATCGGTGGCCATTGCCAATTGCTGAGTGACTTGCTGGATTCCGGTTTCAAGTGAAGCATGTTCTCCGGTAAAACTGCGCAGTTTATCCAGGAGCACCTCCATGCCACCAACATGATTCACTGCGATAATGGCCAGAGTAATAGAGCCGACCATTGCGATGACAAATTGAACCATGTCTGTGACGACCACACCCCAAAAACCTGATAGTAATGAGTAGGTTAATGCAATGACAACACAAATCCACACGGCAGCCCATTTATCCACGTCCAGCATAACAGCGGCAATGGATGCCATGGCATTGATCACCCAGCCCATAACAATGAAATTGTACAGGATCGCGAAGACACCGGCTTTGAATAATCGCAAACCGGCAGCTGGCTTGCCTGAGTAACGGACTTCGATCAATTCGTTATCCGTCAGAACTTCTGCCCGTCTCCATAGTCTTGAGAATAGAAAAACACCTAATAAACCAGCTAAAAGTTGATTCCACCAGAACCAGTTTTGCCAGATTCCCGGTCCCCGGACAAATTCGGTGACGGCAAGTGGCGTATCAGCAGCAAAAGTCGTCGCCACCATGGAAGTTCCAACGACCCACCAGGGCAGTGTTCGGCCTGCCATAAAAAACTCACTGGTTGAGCTGGCTGCCCGTTTATAGAAGTAGACCCCAACTCCCATGGAGAAGACGATATACGACCCGATTATGGTCCAATCAAGTGCTGACAGAGCCATCTGAATTCCTTTCCTTTATCACAAAAACAGAACAAACATTAGCTGAGAGATCAACCCTTGTCCAATTTAGCAGTCTTCTTTCCAAACTCTGGATCAATTGGCAGGAATTTCAACATTACCAATCCTGGAATAGTTGCAATCAGCACCCAGATAAAAAACATCTGATAGCCAATGGTTTCCTGCAACCAGCCACTGAACATACCTGGAATCATCATACCCAAAGCCATGAATCCGGTACAGATTGCAAAGTGAGCGGTCTTGAATTCACCTTCTGCGACCGTGATCATATATAGCATATAGGCTGTGAACCCAAAACCGTATCCAAACTGCTCTACACCTACCATAATCGCAATCATCGTAAAATTCTCCGGCTGGACATATGACAGATAGACATAAACAACATCCGGTAATTTCATGGCCAGAGCCATCCAAAGAATCCAGAATTTAAGCCCTTGGCGAGCGGCAACCAGTCCACCCAGAATTCCACCCAGAGTCAGCATAACTGCACCCAGAGTCCCATAGATAAAGCCATACTGTTGAGTGGTTAAAGCCAAACCTCCGGCTTCAATACTATCGATCATAAAAAGTGGCGCAATCTTCACAAGCTGAGCTTCACCAAAACGGTAAATAAGAATAAATCCAATGGCCAAGCCAATCTTCTCTTTGGTGAAAAATGTTTTAAATGTATGCAGATAATTCTTAGTGAATTCTGTCAGGGTTCCTGTTTCCATTCCTATATCAGCTGCAGGACGCGGCAGCACAAAGTAATGGTAAACAAAAAAGATGATGAACATACCTGTCAAAACCAGGAATGATAAACTCCAAGCCAGTGGAATGTTTCCGGATCGAGCAATAAATGTTGCACTGGATGCCATTTTCAGGCTAGGATGGATCTGGATCAAGGCCAGATACGGGATATTCCAATCATCCTGATGGAAGACCAGTCGAGTCTCTGTCAGTAGTTTGATACTCTTGTCCCCTTTATCCATACCAAAAGAGACAACGATCTCATCATCGGTTTCAGGCCTGCTGGTGAGTCCGATATAAGCCAGCGCTGTCTTGCCGGTTGGATCACCAATAGCAGGAGTTTCATGGTCGACAAATGCCAAACTGTTTATGTCACTTGTATCAGTGAGTTCCAGCCGATGGGAATTCCAGTAATTCACTATAGTTAGCAGTGAATCAAAACCGGTATTGGATTGGGAGCCTAATCCAACTTCAATCATTTCAGGATAAATACGTATCTGAAGATCGTCGCCATTTTCCTGGAAATTTAAATAATCCGGATCAATCCGGTGTTCGATCTGATAATCAGGATTTGTTTGCACAATAAGATCAAGATCAGATAAACCGGTATTGCTTTCAACCATTCCAGCAAATATGATGATCCCGCCCTGCCCTGCAATAATGGCCAGACGATAGAAAGTGCTTCGAATACCAACCCACCAGGCTTGATCATGCTGGGAGAGACCGATCATGTAAAAGCCATCTGCTGCGATATCATGTGTAGCAGAGCTAAAAGCCAGCAGCCAAAAGAAACCAAGGGTTAGCTGGAAAAAGCCTGGCATAGGGATGGTCAGAACCACACCTCCAAGGCCTGCACCAATAAAGAGCTGCATGGTAATGATCCAAAACCGTTTTGTCCGAAAGATATCGACTAATGGACTCCAAAGCGGTTTCAGAACCCAGGGAAGGTAAAGCCAACTGGTGTAAAGGGCGATCTCCATGTTGGAAATGCCCATACGTTTGTAAAAAACAACTGCAATAAGCATAACTACTGTATAAGGTACACCCTCTGCAAAATACAGAGAGGGAATCCACAACCAGGGAGATCGACGTTTCTTTTCTTGAGACTGAGACATTTTAGCTTCCTTCACTCTTGAATATTTAGAGTTTACTTATTAATCTTCTTTGACCGCAGAGTCCGCGAAATACGCAAAGAGTTGTGCTGCTTCACAGGCAGATTTTAAAAGCCCTGGTCCCAACTCCCTATGCACCTCTATTACAGCGCCTATAATCTTTTTTAAAGGCTATTCTCAAGTAATTCTGACATCCTAATTATACTAATTACACCTCAAAACAGTCTATGCATTCTTCATCTTTTGAATTCATATAGACTCTTTTGAAGTACAATTGGTATTACTTCTTTTGCGCCCTTAGCGCTCTCCGCGGTTCATAAAAATAACTCTTTCTTATGTATACTCAAATTCAAACTGTAGTATTATTTATAAATAAAATACTGCTCACGTGTCTGTATAAATTGCTGTAATTCATCCTGATAAGTAGCAATGATCTCTTCTGCTGAATTTCCTGCATCAACCATTTCCCGTAATCCAGATCCGCCCCACAGACGATCCAGTCCTCGATTGCTCCTCCAGCCAAAATCCTCAGGATAGTTCTGCTTTGAGATAACCAGCAGATGAATTAAAAATTCGACAGGACGAAAGGAAGCAGGTTCGGTCACTGTAATCTTGACACCATGCACTTCTTCCCCATTAAAGATGGGATTCATGGCCATTCCAGGCAGGTCTACCGGTGTAAAGCTGATCGGCTCTACTGTGAATCCCTTTAGATCGGTGGCTAATAATTCACGAGCCATGAGAGCTCCATCCATATAGGGAGCTCCAATATACTCAAAGGGGAATTTCGTACCACGACCCTCAGAGATATCCACTCCTTCAAGTAGACACAGACCCGGATACGTTAAGGTCTCATTCGTGTTACGCATATTGGGTGAAGGAGGTAACCAGGTGAGATCTGTATCAGCCCAGACCCTGTCAGAAGTCCAGCCCTCACATTCAACAACATGAAGTTCCACAGCTCCCAGGTCTGGGATCAAACTTTCTCCAATGATCATGCGAGCGAGTTCACCCATTGTCAATCCATACTGAATCGGAATCTTGTAGCGTCCAACAAAACTTTCATAGCCATCATCAAGGACATTTCCATCAGCAAGACGTCCGATAGGATTGGGTCGATCGAGAATCATGACGGGAATCTGAAATTTTGCCCCTGCCTCCAGAACATAGCCCATGGTGGAGATATAAGTATAAAAGCGAGCACCTACATCCTGAATATCAAATACCAGGATATCAATCCCAGCCAACATCTCCTGATTGGGTTCACGATTCGCGCCATAGAGGCTATAAATTGGCACTCCAGTTTTGGGGTCTAAACCACCGGGAATAGCATCTCCTGCCTGAGTTTTACCTCTGAAGCCATGTTCAGGAGCAAAGATCGCTTTCAGGGTGATTCCTTCAGTTGCATTCAGCAGTTCAACCAGATGCTCACCTTGCTTACTTACGGCAGTATGGTTTGTGATAACACCCACATTCTGACCCACAAGCGGTTCGAAACCAATCTTTATTAAAACATCCAGACCGGTGAGCACTTTCTGGAGTTCCTGAGGATGATCATCCTGCCCAAGTTCAGTCTGTTGCTCAGCATGAGGTCCCGGAGCCATCTCCATTGAACTTGATGCCGGACCAGATGCACAGCTCCAGAAAATGATCGGAAATAACACTATAAATTGGCAATAGGTTTTGATTGTCATAGATCGCTCCTATTTAAGATAAGTAATATTTTGTGTGAAGGTTTGAGTCCCATTACTAAGCTGAAGCACATAGACTCCAGAACTAAATAATGCATCTTTCAATGATGACACGCTTAAATGATTATCACCGACCTTGACCACTCTCTGAAACCTTTGGACCAACTGCCCTTTTAAATTGAAGATACTGATAGTGAAAGTCGTAAGTTCTGTACTGTTTATAGTAAAGGAGAAGGAACCATTAAATGGATTGGGATAGATAGAAGAGACGTGAAATTCTTGCGGGAGCTGAGATTCTTGATCGATACTAACCATAGTTTCCAGATAATTCAGAACACGACCCATAATCGTGTTCCTCGCTGATTCCGGATAGATCGCCTCAAATCCAACTCCAAGATAAACGATGCCTCCCAAGGTGGTGCTCTCTCCAAAATTGCCCTTGTACTGAATTCCCGCGCCCCCTTGATTTGTATAATCGGATCCTTCATAACGGAGATTACTCACAGAACCACCGTAAGGTTTGATCCCATCAGGGTAATCCACATCATAAGTTCCCTTGAATCCATTGTCGAAACCTACATTTGATAAGCCTGAGAATATTCCATTCGCCGTACCATTGATAGAATAGCTATGGGCATCATCAGTGATATAATCTGCTTTAAAATAATCACGATAAAAGTTAACATCACTACTGCTGCCATTGGCTTCCAGATCATATCCAATCTCTGAACCGGAGATAAATAGTCGCCCACCCTGTTCCAGATATTCCATGATCTTAGCTTGCTCAGCAGGTGAAAATGAAACCGTTGCAGTAGCTTCTTCCCCACTGATCCAATCCACAACAGCGTAATCTGAAAGACTAACGACACCGGATTCAACAGCATCATTGCCGGCAGCATCGAAACCACGTCCGTTGGCATGAATGGCTGACCCATGTTCAATAATATAATCCAGATTATTCACTGTTCCTGAAGTCCGCTCAAATCCCTGGACGATGAGTACACTTGATTGAGCCACACTGCTTACCGCTACACCCAGAACTTCGGAAAAATTGCTGCTTCCAAAATTGTTGGCATTCCGGATCTTAAAATAAGCCACTTGACCATCCTCCAGGCCAGTAATAATAAATTCAGGAGAACTGGAGCTATCAATAAGCGTAAAATCAGTGCCATCCTGACTGGTGTATGCCATATAGTGTTCAGTATAGGCAGATGGTGCACAATGAACAGCTACAGTACCGTTCCCAACATTACGAACCGTAAAGTATTGAGAGGTCAATGGTGGTGCTGAAGACCCGAATGCATCGCGGAGTCCACCCCAGATCTCAGGACGTCTACCATCATAGCCTAATGCCCATATTCCAATTCCTTTGATATTCATTTCCTTGGCATAATTATATTTAGTCGCCAGGCTAAGACTGTCATCATACCAGGTTTGCCGAAGATCCCCACTGGTGTAATTGTACCAGGCTGCAGGAGCCGATGAATTGTAGTTTTTTCCATAAGATTGGGCATTGGCTTCCGCTGTAGAATAAAAAATAGAGGAACTGCTACCTGAAATCGTTGTTGCACCCATATCAGCACTCGTAACAGCCCAACTCCTACCATACCAGGGTAATCCTAAAATAAGTTGAGAGCCATCTCCGTCTGTTTTGGAGAGATAATTTTCGATGGTTCTACGGATATACCAATTAGAAAAGCCACTGTTCAGAGGTGAAATAGGACCGGCGTTATCACTACCTGACCAGAAGTATCCGTAAGCCATGATCATGAGACCATCACAATTATCAGATAAATAGTCATAATCATAGGAACCCCACCAGTCCACTGACGGCATAGCAATACTCACTTCCGAGCCCGGTATCTGATCATGAAAGGCCTGAGTCAGATCATGAATAAAGGTATTGAAATCACTTCTGGCTGATGTGGGTACAAATTCAAAGTCAATATTTACTCCATCAGCATTCCCCTGTATGACTTTCGCAATGAGATTATTGATGGCTGTCTGACGATAGCTGGCATTCGCTAAAAGAGAACCAATGTCATCGTTATTAAAAAGTGTAGCCGTAACGATTACCTTGACTCCATGACTATGTGCCAAATCCACTAAATCAGTAACTGGCCAATAGTGTGAATTTGTGATACTCCCGGTCTTATCCATTTCCAGCCCAAACCAGGCTAGATGACTAAGCAAGGCATAGTTATAATTGTTATAGGATGTTCCATTCCAGTACGGATGATAGCCAAAAACAACATGACTGGTTTCCCGGAGCCCAGAACGCTCAACCAGATCTCGTGGAATACTGTTGGAACGACTTATCTGTTCTATGCTAAGATGTCCATACTGAGAGAGCTCATCAGCATGAGGCTTGGCGACTCTATCCTGACTCAACAGATTTGCATAGCAAAGAAAAATGACAAATGCCAATTTGATAAAGTTTCTTATGATGACAAAACTCCTGTAGAGTGTGCTTTAATCATAGAGTAGGTACTGCTTGCGAAGCGCTCTGAACTGGTCAAGCTCTGATAGCCAGGCTTGCTCCATATCAACTGGGTCTTTCCCTACTTGAAGATCCTGCTGGACTTTATCTGTCCCCATAACCTTGGCAAACATACTCCAACGTCCCTTATTCTGAAAAAGATCGATCTCTGGATACAACTCCTGGTGAATTGACATAAGTAGTAACCCGGTAAGGTAAGGAGAAAAGCTGTTCCTGTCTGTTACATGGATCTGCACTCCACCACAAAGTTCTCCTGCATGTCTTCCATAATAGGGCTTGAAAAAAGTGGGCCTGAAGGTGACGCCCTTGCTTGCCCTATCCTGTATAACTTTGGCAAACTCGTGTGGATTTAAGATCCAGGGCCCCCCAACAAGTTCAAAAGGTGTTGTTGTACCAACCCCTTCAGAGAGCATTCCCAATTCCCCATAGGTACCTGTGGCGATCATTGGTAATATTGTGGCAGCATCCGGTACATGTGGCGATGTCGGTACCCATGGAAGTCCGGTCTCATCAAACCACATATCACGGTTCCACCCATCCATCTTTATTATTTCCAGATCGCAGTTAATATCAAATTCAGAGTTAAACAATAAAGCCAACTCGCCGGTTGTCATCCCATGGCGGTAAGGAATTGGGTATATGCCCACAAAGCTTGCGAATTGAGGGTCTAGGATATTACCCTCCGTCTGCCGTCCATTAACCGGATTTGGTCGATCAAGGATCAACACTTTCTTACCGGCCACTGCAGCTGCCCGCATTAGATAGGCCATGGATGAGATATAGGTATAAGATCGAACACCAATGTCCTGAATATCAAACAGGATAACATCAAGATCGGCGATCATTTCAGCAATTTCATTTGGTCTTTTTCGATAAGTGGTCAACGATTTGATACCAGAGCTAATATCGGATTCTGAACCAATATTGTCACCAGCATTTTCAGCACCAAATAGACCATGTTCCGGTGATAGGATCAACTGCAGATCGACCTCATTTTTCAATAATTCCACTCCATGAACCAAGTTTGTGTTCACGCAAGTTTGATTTGCCAGCAAGCCATATTTCAAGGAATCAAAGCGATGATCATTTCCCAAAAAGACTTCCAAACCTGACCTGACTTGTTTCCGGGCCAGGGTCTCGATATCCT
>JAUVKO010000133.1 GCA_030596225.1 Fidelibacterota bacterium | reverse complement strand
CGTTATTCTGCTAGATAGTCTAACACGTTTGGCTCGGGCGCATAACGCAGTCATTCCTCATAGTGGGAAGATTCTTTCCGGTGGAATTGATTCAAATGCACTTCATCGGCCAAAACGATTTTTCGGAGCTGCCAGGAATGTAGAACATGGTGGCAGTTTAACCATCATGGCTACTGCACTAATTGAAACCGGATCCCGTATGGATGATGTGATCTTTGAGGAATTTAAAGGAACCGGTAACATGGAATTGGTTCTGGATCGTCGTCTGAGTGATCGTCGTATTTACCCTGCTATTGATATCAATCGCTCAGGTACCCGTAAGGAAGAATTATTGCTTAGCAAAGCTGAGCTATCCAGGACCTGGATATTGCGGAAACTGCTGAATGAAATGACTCCTGTTGAGGCTATGGAGTTTCTGCTCGAGCGTATGCAGCGTTCTGGCACTAATAAAGAATTCATTCAGTCGATGAACTCATAATAACGGTTTTTTAAAGCGCTGGTACATTCCGTAGAGACAGGTCAAAGATCTGTCTCTACATACAATCCCAAAATCATTGATAAACAACCACCTTTCCCTTGCTATGCGAGGGGGTGCGCCGATATATTGCGCGGCTTTTTAAGGAGAGAGAAAAAGAAATGACATTTGCTAAAAGAATCAATGCTTTACAACCCTCAGCCACTATGGCTGTGATTGAAGCTGCCGCACGCCTCCGTGAGCAGGGAATTGATATAATTTCTTTTGGAGCCGGAGAGCCTGATTTTGATACGCCGGATCATATTATTGCATCCGCAAACAAGGCTCTTTCTGAAGGAAAAACACGCTACACACCGGGCTCCGGTACAGGCACTTTAAAGCAAGCCATTGTTAACAAATTAAAGCAAGACAACAATCTCGATTATAAAACTAATCAAATCGTTGTTTCCAATGGTGGAAAACATTCTTTATTCAATATCATGATGACTCTTTTTGAATCAGGAGATGAAGTAATTATTCTTGCCCCATATTGGGTCACTTACCCGGAGGTTGTCAAGCTGAGTGGAGCTCAGCCGGTGTATGTTGAAACACGGGAGGATGATGCTTTTCAGATCACCCGTGAGCAGCTGCTGGCGGGCGTGACGGATAAGACCAAGGGAATGATCATAAATACACCCTCCAATCCCAGTGGCGCAGTATTGAATCGAGACAGCTTACAGGCTATTGTAGACGTAGCTAACGAGTATGATCTCTGGATCATCAGCGATGAATGTTATGAAGCTTTGGTATATGATGGGGAACATATCAGCTTGGCCAAGTTTGAAGGTGCCTATGAAAGAACTATTACTGTTCAAACCATGTCCAAGGCATTTGCAATGACCGGCTGGCGTATAGGATATGCCGCATCTGCTCCTGAATTGGCAAGTGCTATGGGTAAGTTCCAGGGTCAGGCAACGGGTTGTCCAAATTCAATTGCACAATATGCATCTGAGACTGCATTAACCGATGAACCAACTTTTCTTGATGACTGGAGGGCACAGTTTGTCGAGCGTCGTAATTATATGGTCAAAGCACTGAATACAATGTCTGGGATAACTTGTCTCATGCCAGAAGGGGCATTTTATGCTTTTCCGAAAGTCTCAGGTTTATTTGGGAAAAAAGCAGGAAATGTTACTATTAATAATGACATGGACCTGACAAAATATTTATTGGATGTTGCGCATATTACTGTGGTGCCGGGCTCTGCTTTTGGTGCTGCTGAACATGTGAGATTGTCCTATGCAACATCTTTGGACGCAATTAAAACAGGTCTGGCCAGGTTTGCCAAGGCCGTCGCAGAATTGAATTGATAAGGGAGTTATAATAAAATGAAACCAGGAATCCATCCTAAATATGCACTGAATAAAGTGACCTGCGCTTGCGGGAATAGCTTTGAGACATATACGACTGTTGGCGAACTGCACATCGAAATCTGCAATGAATGCCATCCCTACTTTACTGGGAAGCAGAAATTGCTGGATACAGCTGGTCGTATCGACAAATTCCGTAAAAAATACGGTACACCAACTAAAGCTAAATAAATCTTTAGCCAAGCTGAAAAAATGCCAAAAAATACATTTCGTGTTCTAGTTCAGGTATTCCTGGCGGCTCAACAATCCATTTTAGTCGGTGGACAAGCTATCATTGAAGGCGTGATGATGCGAGTCCCCGGTGCTTATGCGATTGCAGTGAGAAATCCGAAAGGTGAGATCATCACCCGCCGTGAGGAATTCATATCGCTTACTGAAAAGCATGCCATTCTGAAGAAGCCCGTCATTAGAGGTATGGTCGCCCTGTTTGAGTCTATGAAAATGGGAATCAAAACTCTCAATGAATCTGCTGATATTGCTTATGAGGAAGAGGCGAATAAAGAGTTGACACTCAAGGATAAAACACTCTCATTCCTGGGCACCTTTTTAGCCCTGGGGATTGGATTGGGACTTTTCTTTGTGACTCCTCTGTTTGTCACGGGAAACCTCCTGCATCTTTCTGATACCGCTTTTACTTTTAATATTGTCTCAGGCATTATCCGCATTGCTCTTTTTCTGGCATATCTCTGGGGTATTTCTTTGATGGATGATGTAAAGCGACTTTTTCAGTATCATGGGGCTGAGCATAAAACGGTTTATACCTTCGAAGCAGGGAAGCAGTTGAATGTGGAGTCAGCCAAACCTTTTCAGACTCAACACCCCCGCTGTGGAACAAGCTTTATATTCATTGTCCTTTTAGCATCCATCATCATGTTTGCACTTATTGATAGCGTGGTAAAATTATTTGTTGGTGAGATGAACTTGCAGATCCGTTTATTGACTCACTTACCCTTGATCCCATTGGTTGCCGGAGTGTCTTATGAGGTTCTGAAGTTGACTTCTAAGTATCGCCATATTGCCTGGGTTCGTGCCCTCGCAGCCCCTGGAATCTGGCTTCAATATATAACCACGAGTGAACCAGATGATGATCAATTGACGGTGGCTCTGGAGTCTCTCAAGTTTGCTTTTGGGGATGACCTGGAAAAACATCAGGGTCAAACCTATGTAGCAGAGGCTATTGACTAATGTCTGAAATAGAAAAAAGAAAATAGAAAATTGGTAATCGTGCAAAGAATTGAGAGTTATGAATATAGGCTGGTTGAAAAATCACTTGGTTCAAAGCTGTTGATTTTTACACGTCTTGGTTCTCTGCGTTCTTTGTACTCTCTGCTTGTCCGGCGTAGCTCTTTGAGCGTAGACGGACGGTTAAATAAAAGTTTTGTAGGTTAATCGATGCTACTTGATAAGCTGCCAGCATTACAGGAAAAGTTTAAAGAACTGGAAATCCGATTATCGGACCCTGAGCTCATGGCCAATAATCGTAAATATGCGAAAGTTGCCCGTGAGCATAATGAACTCTCCAGTGTGTTGGAAGCATTCAAGCGTTATGATCTTCTTGTAGGAAGTATTGAAGAAGATGAATCTATTCTCCGGGGGGATGATGATGAGCTGAAAGAGATCGTCCGGGAAGAACTGGATGGTTTGCTTGAAGACCAGGTGAAACTGGAAGATGAGCTGAAAATTCTGCTAATTCCCACAGATCCGGCTGATAATGGTGCTGCCATCCTGGAAATTAGAGCCGGAGCCGGTGGAGATGAGGCAGCTTTATTTGCTTCGGATCTCATGCGAATGTATTTGCGATATTCTGAGAATAATGGCTGGAAGCATGAGTTTATAACCCTGAGTGAAATTGGAGTTGGTGGGACCAAAGAAGCCATCATTCAGATTACGGGTGAGCTTGCTTATGGTAAACTGAAGTTTGAGAGTGGTGTGCATCGCGTTCAACGTGTTCCTCAGACAGAATCTAGTGGAAGAATTCATACCTCTGCTGCCACAGTGGCAGTATTGCCGGAGGCTGAAGAAGTTGATGTTGAGATCAATACCGGTGATTTGCGCATTGACACCTTTCGCGCAAGTGGAGCCGGTGGTCAGCACGTGAACAAAACGGAGTCGGCCATTCGTATCACCCATTTGCCGACAGGAATGGTTGTCTCGTGTCAGGATGAATCATCTCAACACAAGAATAAAGACAAAGCCATGAAGGTGCTGCGAGCTCGCATGCTGGCTAATGAACGTGAGAAACAAAACAGTAAAGTGGCTGCAATGCGCAAAACTCTGGTTTCCAGCGGTGACCGGAGTGCCAAGATTCGCACCTACAATTATCCTCAGGGTCGGGTTACTGACCATCGGATCAATTTGACATTGTACCGTCTGGAAGAAATCACTAATGGTGATCTTTCCGAACTCCATGAAAAGCTTGTTGCAGCAGAAATGATCAATCGGCTGGAATCACTTTGATCAAAGATTTTTATATTCACACCGTGTCAATAATTGCACCAAATGTTGCGGAAAAACCATTCAATAAACTGCAGATAGATGCTGTGTTGTGGTATAGCCCCGTCCATTCCTGCCATAAAAATTTAGATATTCTTGTAACAACTGATTAGGAACTGCATCCAATTAAACGCGAGTTGACAAATGAAGAGACGCCGGAGCTGATCCAGGCAGCCCGAGATGGAGACCGTAAAGTACAGTCACAATTAGTGACCATGTATTCTGGGCGGATCTACAATTTGGGTTTACGCATGCTGCGTAATAATGAAGATGCTGAAGATATGCTTCAGGAAACCTTCATAACTGCCTTTCAGAAGATCAATACGTTTAAAGGGAAATCCAGTTTTTATACCTGGATCTACCGCATTGGCGTGAATATCGCTCTCGGTAAATTGCGAAAGCAATCCAGAATGCAGATCTCTTATTCCATCCAGGAACCTGATTTCGAGAATCTCCATGGCTTGAGTATTTCTGATTGGCCGGAGTATATTGAGACCAAGGTATCGGATAAGGAATTTCAGATCGCGCTCAAGGTGGCTTTGGATGATCTGGATGAAAAATACCGTTCGGTTTTTGTTCTCCGTGATTTGGAAGGGCTATCCACAGCGAAATCAGCAGAGATTCTGGAGCTTTCCGAAAGTAATGTGAAAGTTCGACTCATGCGAGCGAGACTTTTTCTGCGTGATCGGATGAACAGCTTTCTAAAACGCGAAGGTTGGTTGGTAACATGAAACCGAAACATAATGTAGAGCTGCAAAAAAGGATCTGTCAGGATTTTGGTGCTGATCTGGGCTCTGAATTATGTCAGGAGGTTGGCGCCTTGATGGAGGAATGTCCTGAGTGTAAGGTTTACTATGATACCATGAAACGATCTGTAAAATTATACAGAGTTGTGGAAAATGAGTGTGAGCTTCCTGACGCTGTATCCGAACGCCTCTTCAAAGTTTTAAATCTTGATAATTTGAAGAAGGATGCATAAAAAATCATGGCAACAGTTGCTGTACTAGCTAAAAAAGTTATTATGTTCACGACCCCTACTTGTTCTCACTGCACGACAGCGAAACGGTATTTGAGGGAGAAGGGGATTAAGTTTAAGGAAATTGACGTGAGTAGAAATCAAAAAGCTGCTCAGGATATGGTAAGAAAGACCGGACAGCAGGGGGTTCCGCAACTGTGGATTAATAACCGTCCTATAGTCGGTTTTGACAGGAATAAAATTAATGGTTTATTAGGTTTATAGGAGAAAGAAATGAAAATTCAACCTTTAGATGATCGTGTTTTAGTTGTCCCCGCCAGTGAAGAAGAGACCACTGCTTCAGGTATTATTATCCCCGATACTGCAAAAGAGAAACCGCGTCGTGGAACAGTGGCTGCTGTTGGTAACGACGAGGAGCTGCAGGAATTAGTGAAAAAGGGTGATACTATCCTTTATGGTAAATATGCCGGTGATGAGTTGGCTTACGATGGTACTGATTACCTTATCCTCAATCGTGGTGATATTCTGGCTAAGCTCAGCTAACGACGATCTATTTCACATTCTAAAGGGAGTCTTCGGACTCCCTTTTTTTGTAAACCTGTTTTCAATCAGCGAATGAAATGAGTTGATCAAACAGGTTTTGGCTGTACCTGCAATTCTGAAACCTGTTTGACCCGAGCCTGTCACGGCGACTTGTGTGGGCATAGCTTAAAAGCGAAGCCCCAAGCTTTGCGAAGACGGACGCTTGAAAACAAGTTTTTTGAGTAAGGGCGGGTTTTTAACCCGCCCTTTTTAGCTAACCACAATCTTTGGTGATGTACTGCAATAGCGAAACCCATAGTGCGGAGATTAAATAGAGTTATATCCGCAATATATGCGGATATAATTTGCATCTGCGGAAATTAGCCAGTATATTAACCGCAGATAACGCGGAGAATAAGCATGTACATATACGAGCAAATTGATTGGCCACATTTCAAATGGAATGCCCCCAAAATAATAACTCTACTGGCGGAAGTACGAAATCTACAGGGTCGAGTGATTGGAAAAATGGGGACGGTTGGGCTTGAACTGA
>JAUVKO010000124.1 GCA_030596225.1 Fidelibacterota bacterium | reverse complement strand
CGACATGATGCGCTATATTCATAAATATCAACACATTGCGACATTTCGACCAGCTCAATACATCGCTCTGCGTCCTCTGCCTGCCCGCACGAAGTTATACGCAGGCGGGCGAGAGGGACTTTTTACGGTGGCATCAAGATTAACATGTTGATAGTAAATTTGATACGGTTATTAGGCCGGAAAGCTATTGGCTTAATAGCAGATATTGGTGCGATCTTTATTCTTTTGGGCCAGGTTCTAAAATATTTGCGATATTTTCATACGGATCGTGCTCTGTACATTGCCCAATTCTACCTATTGGGGGTGAAGGCAATTCCATTGGTTGCCATTATTAGTATTTTTGCCGGGGCTGTTTCCGGGTGGCAAGGAGCTTATCAGTTGGAAGACACTTTACCAGCAATATTTTTTGGGCAGATTGTAGCTGTTGGTTTTTTATCTGAAATGGGACCAGTTCTAACAGCATTAGTTATGGCAGGTAGAAATGGTTCTTCAATTGGCGCTGAAATAGCCACCATGAAGGTCACAGAGCAGATTGATGCTCTAGAAGTGATGGCTATTAACCCGACCCGTCATCTAGTTGCGCCACGGGTTATCGCAATGGTGGTCATGATGCCATTGCTTGTAGCAGTATCAGACTTTGTGGGTCTTTATACGGCTGCTCTAGTTGGTGATCTATTCTTCGACATTAGTATACAGATGTTTTTTAATTCATTTCAATCCGTCTTTGTGTTTTCCGAGGATATCTTACCTGGTTTTGTAAAAGCAGTCAGTTTTGGGATAGTTATTGGATTGACGAGCTGCTGGGTTGGATTGAAAGCAACCAGAGGGGCTAGCGGTGTCGGACGTGCAGCCATTGAAGCTTTTGTATTCTCGGCTACACTTGTTCTAGTGTTTGATTTTATCGTAGCAACTATTGTTTTTTAGGTTAGATCTATAACCAGATTATAGGAGCATCTAATGCAAAAAGAGATCACCAAAAATGGTTCCCTACTCATATCAAGTGGAGAATTGGCGCAGATCGGTTGGTCTCCACAACCAATACTAGATTGTAATTTGGAAGATGCTCGCTTTTACCCAGTGAGATCATTGCAGTTCTTACGCATCAAGCGCTGGGACTACTATGCCATCTTTACTCCTCAATATTTCTTTTCAGCCACAATTGCTGATCTTGGTTATGCAGCCAATGTATTTGTCTATATCATGGATTTTGAAACTGGTGAACTATATGAAGAAGGGCTCATTAGCCCTTTTGGTTTAGGAGCCTGTCTACCCCGAAATAGTACTGATGGGATTACTGCCTTCTCCGGACAAGGAGCGAATCTAATTTTTACTGTTAACAATGGCGTGCATAGTCTATCAATTGATTGGCCTAAATTTAACAAAGGGCGCGGGATTAGCGCCAAGATAGCTCTCAACCTATCTGCGGAACATGAATCTATGAATCTGGTTATCCCCATTCCACGTAGACGATTCTATTTCAATAGGAAGATCAACTGTATACCGGCTTCTGGTTTTATTAAATACGGCGACTTGAATGTAGAGTTACATCCCAATGACTCCCTTGGTTTGTTGGATTGGGGACGAGGAGTCTGGGAGTATAGTAGTTTTTGGAATTGGGCGAGTGCATCGGGGTTCATTGCTGATGGACGCAGCATAGGTTTGAATTTGGGTAGTGGATTCGGGGATACAAGCGCTGCATCTGAAAATGCAATCATTGTAGATGGTCGCATTCACAAGCTTGATCAAGTCCCTTTTGAGTATGATTCAAAAGACTATATGAAACCTTGGATATTTCAAGATAACGAGCAACGTCTCAGCTTAACTTTTACTCCCTTTAAAGATCGCACTGCGCGGACCAATTTAGGAATCATATTTAGCGAAGTTCATCAACTCTTTGGCAAATACAACGGACACGTTATCCTGGATAACGGGGATAAGCTGGAGATCCAGGACCTTATCGGTTTTGCAGAAGAGCATCAAGCACGTTGGTGATTTTGCATCATTTGATGCACATATTCCGCACACGCATAATGATTCGCCCAAATAATACACTGATACATATACACTTACAGCACTAGACAATTGGACTGAAAACCCCCGTGTTAAACAGGGCTGTCTCATTTTCTGAAACAGCCCCTTATTTTTATATTATACCAATTGCACCTCATACTTGCACTAAATTTCTGCATCTTTTCCCGTTTTAGTGCACCTATGAAGTACAATTGGTATTACTTTAAGTCTGCTCTTAACTTTTATGAAACCAGTCATCATTGTCTTGGTAGGCTCGTGGTTTCCCCAGGATCTCATGCAATATGATCCCTTGTTCAAGCTTCGAATATGGCTCCAGAATAGTATCTAAAGGATTTTCCACCAAGACAGTTGCTCCATATACCAAATGCTTACGCAGATGTGGTTCAGAGCCCTCTACGAATTGAGGCACAGGTTCTTCATCCGGGATAACAACTTCTACCTCCGGTTCAGGTACAGGAATCTCCTCCTGAACAAAGGGAGTATCCTCAATCTCAAACAACTCCTTCTTGAGCTGCTCGAAAATACTGCCCATCTTTGGGATGACCTTTTCCTGGCTTGCCTCTGGTATCACTTCGTTATTTTCCTTCTGAGGTGCTTTCCGCTGAGCTTTTTTTTGTTTAACCCAGGCGGAAATCACCATGTAAAGGACAAAGAGAACAATTGGAGCAATATTGTCCATTGATCAGACTTTATTTTCTATCTGGTTTGGCAGGTCCAGAGAGATTTTTCCTCATGGAGGTATCCGCCTGAATATTGTCCATGCGATAATAATCCAGAATTCCCAAATTACCCTCACGGAAGGCATCTGCCATAGCCCGGGGGACCTCTGATTCAGCCTCCACAACCTTTGCCCGCATCTCCTGGGTCTTGGCTTTCATCTCCTGCTCTTCGGCAACCGCCATGGCACGCCGCTTTTCAGCAACCGCCTGGGCAATATTCTTATCGGCATCAGCCTGATCCATCTGCAGGGTGGCGCCAATATTCTTACCGACATCAACATCAGCAATATCAATAGACAGAATTTCAAATGCAGTACCGGCATCCAGACCTTTTGATAGTACATTTTTTGAGATAATATCCGGATTCTCTAAAACGGCTTTATGAGAATCTGATGAACCGATTGAGCTCACAATTCCCTCACCAACTCGAGCGATGACAGTCTCTTCCCCGGCACCACCAATCAAACGATCAATATTGGCTCTAACCGTTACTTTGGCTACGGCAAACAACTGGATTCCATCCTTAGCAATGGCAGAAACCCGCGGTGTTTCAATAACCCGGGGATTTACGCTCATCTTAACAGCATCCAGCACATCACGGCCAGCCAGGTCAATGGCGGCAGCCCGTTGAAATTCCAGATCAATATTAGCTTTATCGGCTGCGATAAGGGCCAGAACAACCTTATTTACATCACCACCAGCCAGATAATGGGCTTCAAGCATATTGGTGTCTAGATCCAATCCGGCCTTCCGAGCACTCACCAGCGAGTTAATGATCAGTGGAGGTGGTATCCTTCTTAAGCGCATACCAATTAAGGTTAACAATCCAACATAGACCTGCGCTGCTGCTGCACTGATCCACAATCCAATTGGAATAAAATAGGTGAAGATCACCAGAAAGGCGATCAATCCAACCAAGATGAATAATAAAGGTAGTGTTTCCACAATTCCTCCGAATTTATAGTTTAAGCTTTTTTATCTACAACGATACGATTGCCATCAATACGGATGATGGTAATTTCAGTATCCTTTTCGATGAAATCACCCAGTGTGACCACATCCAATCTTTTGTCTTCGATCAAGGCCGTGCCTGCTGGCCGAAGTGAAGTTAAAGCCATTCCACTCTTACCAATGAAACTTTCCAGTCCCAGGCTTCCGCTGTACCCTTCTGCCTGTGTTTCACTCTCTCTCAGACTGATCTTTTGCCAAGATTTAGATTTGAGCATACGCTTGATCATGAGTCCAAGTCCAAAAACCCCGCCAATAACTGCAATTGTCAAACCCCATAATGCAGAATTGATGTCTGTCGGTGTGGGTGCTGCCGGAAGCAGCATTGTGAACATAGCATAGATCATTAATATGATCCCTAATATTCCTACGACCCCGAATCCAGGAATAACAAAGGCCTCCACACCCAGTAAGATTATACCCCCGATCATGAATAAGAGTTCTGTCATACTTGCCAGATCTGCGATCAATGAAGTTGAGAAGAACAGAGCCAACGCGAGTAAACCAACACTTCCGGGAATTCCCCATCCCGGGCTCTGGATCTCGAAGATCAAACCTAGAAATCCAAGCGTCATCAGCAGGGAGCTGACAATGGGATCAGTGAGAAATCGTACAATAATTTCTGACCATGTAGGTTCAATTCTAGTTATATCCTTCTCGGAATACCCAAAATGTTCCAGAACTTCACTCAGGGAGTTCATCTGATAGTCAGCCATTCCGTATTTGAGAGCCGTGGAGGTTCGTAAGGTCAACAGTTTTCCAGCATTTGCACCTTCAATGTCGTCTATATAGAGTGTGTCTCCTTCAGCAATCACAAGCGTATCAATATCAAGTGTTTCGTCCACCATAGCCATGGCAATGTCAGGATTCCGACCCTTTGATTCTGCCGTTGAGGCCATTTCCTCCCGCATATAGGACTGTGCCTTTTCACCGGCTTTCTGACTTTGGACATCCACCACCGTAGTTGCCCCCATAGTGGCACCTGAACGCATAATGATGGTATCACAAGCCAGGGAGATCAAAGACCCGGCAGATATCGCTTTAGTGTTAATAAATGCAACCGTCGTGATTTCTGAGTTTAAAAGCGCATTTTTCATCATCGTAGCTGCGTCAACCCTGCCTCCAAAAGTATCGATATCCAGAATAATGATATCTCCACCATCCTGGTTCAATTGAGGAATCTGACGTTCAAAGAAATAGGCCAACCCCATATCAATCGTACCCTTTACTTCCAACACATACACCTGTGGAAATAATATAATGGGTAACAACATAAGTAGAAGTTTGCGTCGCATAACGGATCCTGTTTTCATTGAATTCCTTAACATTTTCAATTAGGGAAAGATAACCCTTAATTCCTTAGCGGGAAATGGAAATCGAGAGCATTAAGGCTTTTCCAAACGCATGAGGACATTTCCATATTTTGTATCGATTTCGATTCGGAGAGGAATATGAGGAAGAGATTCTGATAGTAGGAGCGCAAGCTGAATATGGTTTCCCCGGGATTTTCTAGTACTGTTCAATGGTGTCAGGTGCCAACCCGCTTCAGAAAATGGTTTTAAGAGTGTGGGACCCGTCACTTTTTCAACCAATAAGACCAAAGCACCATACCCTTTCCCATCCCATACACGATAGTGCAGAGTATCACCTTTATTGAAATGAGTTTTGGAAAGTTCGAATAGCAAACTGGGAATGTCTTTTAACCCCTTAGTGATAAGGTCTTTTGACTTCCCATTGATCTGCACCCGATTACTATCAAAGAATTCTACCTGGTAGTTTCGATGATAGGAACCCTCGTGAATTGCTTTTGTGTGAATCTTAAGTTGAGCAGTTTCTACTGCATACATAGATTTCATAGAATCTGATAAAGCCCATAAAGTGGAAAGCCAGCGAGAAGAATTAATATTGAGTCGGCTGTTCAATATTCCATTCTCAAGATGATATATCAACTCGGCTGTACCTGCCTGAATCATACCATATTTAACTTTGAAGGAATAATTCTGACCAAATCCTTCCACTGCCGTAAAAAGGGTAATAATCAACACTATTCTTTTAAAATATTCCATCGTTATAGAAACTATACTAGACATTTGGCACACTCAAGCTTTTTGTCTATCCATTGACTTTGATCAAACTAAATTGCCTCATGTATTTTAAGCTGCCAAAACGTTTCATCATATTCACCTTTGTCGGTATATCAGGAATCGTCGTTAACAATGCGATTCTATATTACGCGAAGGAATATCTATTTGTTCCGATTCCAATTGCTTCTCTTATTGCTATTCAGCTTGCTATTTTTAACAATTTTATTTGGAATCACCGGTTTACCTGGACTGACCGAGAGATGAAGGGTTTTAGCGCAATCCGCACAGGCTTAATAAAGTTTACTATGGTGAGTTGGATTGCCGGAGTTCTGAACTGGATCATACTGCTTTTACTTACCCATTATGCCGGCATATACTACATTCTGGCAAATTTGATCGCCATCTTTATAGCATCCATTCTAAATTATTTTTTAAATGATCTCTGGACTTTCCAGACTCAGAGAGTTAAAGACTAATTTAATTCACTCTCGTAGTATGATGATTTTTTAATAAGCTGGAAATAATTACTCTAATTGTCTTCGCGAACGACCGACGGAAGTGCGGCGATCTATCTACGCTCAAGAGCTACGATAAATAAATCTCAGATTTCCAATTCATGAAATAGTCTGAGATTGCTTCGTCACAAGTTCCTCGCAAAGACTCAATGGGGATATCGATACTAAATTATACCAATTGCAGTTCTAAAGTGTCTATTAACTTCAAAATATTTTAGTGCTTTTACGATCTTAATGTTTTCTGCATAGCCATGGCTATGGATAAAATATTAAGTGAAGTAAAACGGTAAAAGATGAAGAAATT
>JAUVKO010000123.1 GCA_030596225.1 Fidelibacterota bacterium | reverse complement strand
ATTCTATAAAGGTGATATTTTTACTGAAGATCCGACAATGGATCGTGATGTACAACCTATTCTGGAATACATGGAACAGATTCGGCCCACCGTGGTAACTTTAGCACTGGACCCGGAAGCCAGCGGTCCTGATACTCATTATAAAGTTCTGCAGGCCGTTGCCGCAGCCATCAGATTGTACAAACAAAAACATCCAGATGCTCCCCTACGGGTCTGGGGTTATCGTAATGTCTGGTTCAAGTTTCAACCGACTGATGCAAATATCTTTGTACCGATTTCTTTAAATTCAATGGCCATCATGAGGGAAATTTTCCGGCACTGTTTTCAATCTCAGGTAGATGCCCCTTTCCCAAGTTATGATTATAACGGACCCTTTTCTGAACTGGCTCAGGCTATTCAAGTTCAGCAGCATCAGGACATGAAGCGTGTAATGGGACGTGATTTCTGGTATGAGCATGAGCATCCCCGGATTCGGGCTGCCAAGGGTCTGGTTTATATCAAGGAAATGGAGCTGGAAGAATTCTATACCCGTGCCACTGAATTACAGAAGGTTACTGAATCACAGTCTTAGGATTGTTTCCCTAATGCTTGCGTTATCCTTGAGCGAAGTCCTGACTGATTAGTCGGGACGAAGAGAAGAATCTCCAACGTTTATTTCATGGATCAAGATCCTTCGGCCGTTGGCCTCCAGGATGACTAAATATTAATCTACAATATTTTAAGTTGTGATTTGTAGATATTTCGGAAACTCAGAAGAACCTCATTATACTGTCCTGATTTAAAATCAGGAAATGTATTCTCAACCGGACAAAACTGACCACTCTCAAAAGTGAGGGTCAGATCAGCATAAATCCCATGCTTCAAGTAAATCTTTTGGCTATTATACTTAGCTGAGGCCAGCACCATTTTATGGAAATCCAGATAGCCAATATCCAGGTTGATCTTACGCTTACCGTTTACCAAAAGCTGTTCTTCGATCTCATTACATAAAATCTTCAAATTTGACGCCCTCGTAAAAAGTCTTGGATTAGTATAAGTAGTTAATAATAATGGCGCTTACAATGATATTTTTCTTGCTTTCGGCGTTGAAATAATTAGCTTTAAGCGTCTATAATAACAACATGATAGGGCGTATTTAGTGCAAAAGATAAAAGACCGGAATCAGCTTACATTTGACGGAATGCCAGCCTGGAAAGGTAGTCTCAGTGAGCGTAAAGTGAATCTGCTTAAAAAGACCTGGGCCGGCGTATTCCAAAGACATATCCTGCCCAATTTACCAATAGAGTGGCTTTCCCGGAATTATTCCACAACAATGGGTCGCCCCAGCAAGGAACTCTATAATGTTATGGGTGCTGTAATACTCCAACAGTTTTTTGATCTTACTGACCAGCGCACTCTGGAAGAATTAGCTTTCAATCAGCAATGGCATTATGCATTAAATAATTACGATGTAGATGACCAGGTCATTTCAGAGCGTACCTTGTGGAATGTTCGTAACCTGTTGACCGGAACCGAAGCAGGTCGCGACATATTCAATACAATAGTGGACCATCTGATAGAACACTTTGATGTGGATACGAGTCGACAACGCATGGACAGTGTCCACGTTAATTCAAATATGGCCAAGTTGGGTCGGGTTCGGATTCTATCTCGTGTGATCACCCGGTTCTTAAGGAATTGCAAGCGTCATTACCCAGAGCTGTATGATGATCTTGATGAGCGCTTTAGAGACCGTTATCTGGATGAAACTGGTAAGGGCTATTTTGGAGAGGTAAAGCCTTCAGAGACTCGGCCCCGTTTAGAGGAGATAGCTCATGATCTGTACGAGTTAATCAGTTTATTTTCTGACAATGAAGCTGTAATCGGGTTATATAGTTATGGATTAATGGAGCGCGTGTTTGGTGAGCATTGTCAGGTAGATTCAGATAAACAGGTGAGTGTTGTAGCAAACCAGGATGTTCCTACGGACAGTTTACAGAACCCTTCAGATGTAGATGCCGGCTATGATGGCCATAAGGGTCAGGGTTATCAGATTCAGGTCATGGAGACCCATACTGAGAAAGCTAAGAACAAAGATACTGCTCACCGTCTGGATTTATTTACACATGTAGCAGTTGAGCCAGCCCATAAGCATGATGCCAACGCGGTTGAGCCAGCTCTGGAAGATGTAAGTAAACGCAGCAATCGTCCGGAAGCATTAGCAGCAGATACTTTATATGGAAGCCAGGATAATGTTGAGTTAGCCGAAGCAGGTGGTACCGAACTGATTGCTCCGGTATATGGTAAAAGAGGTCGTGATGACTTCCATGGCTTTGAGTTTAATCAAGATTACGATATTGTCAGCTGCCCTGCTGGAGAAGCTCCACATAAAACCAGAAATAACAAACGTAAAGGTAGTAAGACAGCATTGTGGAAAAAGGATGTATGTACTCAATGTCCCCTACAGTCACAGTGTCGTGTAAAGAAGGGCAAAAGCTTCTATCTGTTGCCATATACGGAGAAGGTAATAAAACTTTGGCTGCGCAAAGAATATGAGCAAACTGATGAGTTCAAGGCAAAATACAATATGCGAGCTGGAGTAGAAGCATCCATCTCTAGAGTAATAAGTCAAACTGGAGCAAGGAAACTTAGATACCGGGGGCTGAAGCGTATGAGTTTTGCTGAGACAATGAAAGTTCTGGCAGTTAATATGTTTAGAACTACAAATTATGTCCTGAGTGGCGCAGAAATGCTTCCTCAGGTGGGTTAGGATGAGCATTTTGAGCAAAATATTGTATTGTGGAAAGCTTGATAAAGACCATTTGAGCAAATCTGGGAGATCTTGGGGTTGTTGTGGATAAATCAGACAACAAATGGTTTTTGGCGGCAAAATGATGCGAAAATCGCAAAATACTTTTTACGGGGGCGTCAAGATTGATAAACGAAAAAATATTTTGAATTTATAATGCCATTTGGAAGTACAATTGGTATAAGAAGATCAGTTAAACAAAAAGCGATTACATGAGATTAATCGTTTGGCAAATGATCAAACAATTAGTATGGACATAACTAATCTTCTTTCCCCGGATTGAGAAAACTGATCAGTCAGCTGTAATCCTCAAAACACTGTTCTGACCACCATAAGGATCTATGGAAAATTCAACTGCATTGGGATCAGCGAGCCAGGTGCTGCCATTCAACACAAATTTGTAATTATAGATACCCGGTTTAAGGGGAACTTCCACAATTAAAGTGTCACCTATTCGAAAACCGCGATACTCCTGAGGGGTCCAATTATTGAAATCGCCGGCTACTTGCAGCTGTGTTACTGCTGATTCCGGATCAAGGAAAAATAAACGAATTTTTTTATAATCTTCTGACAAGCGATCGCTAAAATCTACTCGAGTTGATATACTTGAATCCACCAAACCGTTAAACTGCCAGACAGATAGACTATTGGGGGGCAAATGCAGCCGGAGTTCAGCTTCTTCCAAGCGTAGTGCAGCCTTCCCATAGATCCGTTCAACTTTATTGATCTGTACACCTTCCGGTATAGGAATGGAAAGACATTCCTCCGTAGCAGCATTGTTCAACACCACTAAATGTCTTTCCTGAGGAAGAAATCTTAGATAGGCATAAACAGACCAATCCTTATAGATTTCCCTGAACATTCCAGAGGAGAAGGCGGTATATCGGTGCCGAAGTTTAGTCAATTCCGTGAATTGAGACCGTCTGTATTCCTGCTCAACATCTGGATTCAAGGGGTAAGACTTACGATTCAGATAGTCTTGTGGTTCACCATGCGCATCACTAGTGGGATAGCCCTGCATCCCAAATTCAGTTCCATAATAGATCACCGGTAAACCCGGGGAAGTCATGAGCCACCCCAAAGCCAGGAGCTGTTTCTGCCAAGAAGTTTTATCTAATCCAACATTAAACCTGGGTACGTCGTGGTTATCTATCAATGTTGCCAAAGCAGTGGAGCCAAGGACTTGCTCGGTGGCCTGATAAAATTCAGAGAGGTCTTTTATGGAGCCACCCTTGTTAAAAGTATTTCTGATGGTGTAATAGCCCGGGATATCAAACAGGAGATCAAATCCCAGCTCTACATAGGGACCAATTCGCTCAGCCTCTCCCCAAAAGACCTCCCCCAATAACAGGAAGTCCGGACCTGCCAAGGCCTTGATCTTTGCGTTGTAATCCCTCCAGAAATCCATGGGGATATGTTTAACAGCATCCAGGCGAAAACCATCACATCCGGTTTCTTCAATCCAATATTTTGAGACATCATAAAGGTAGTCACTGACTTGAGGATTTTCCTGGGCCAGATCAGGAAGACCATGTAATTCACCACGCTCAATCTGGACTTGGTCGAACCAATTAGAAATCTCATAGGGCTGCCTGTTCGGATCATAATGAAACCACTTCTGTTTAGCTTCCTCTTCAACCCATGGATGATCAGCAGCCGTTTGATTGAAGGGCATATCAAAAATGATTTTTAGATCTTTTTCATGGGCAGTTCTGACCAGCAGCTTGAGATCTTCTAAGCTGCCATAATGTTCGTCAACCTTGTAAAAGTCAATAGGATGATAGCCATGGTAAGGCCACCAACCAACGTAGTCAGTATTGGAATTGTCCAGAAAGGGAGAGATCCAGATCATGGTGAAGCCCAGAGCTTTGATGCTATCCAGACTTTGGGTGATCCCGGCTAAATCACCGCCCTGATAATGTTTGAGTGCTTGTGGATTTTTCCCGTCATAGAGTAAATAACTATCGGGAGTATAGCCCATATTATTAGTTGGATCACCATCTACAAAGCGATCAATGAGAATAAAATACATGATCTCTGCTGAGTCTATTTCAGTGTGAATGCTGCACCCAGTCCCGCTGAGCAGAATGAGAACGGCAATAAATTTATGAATAAATCTTTTCACCATGCTCAAGCATAGGCCGGGGAAGTGACTTTTTCAATATAAAATCATTGCTTAAAAAGTGTTTTTTGCCATTGGCTCAGGAAATCACAAGATTAATTTCAGATGATGACAAAGAGCTTAGAAATAAATCTGACCGCTAAAGTCAAAGCCGCCGGCTGAGCCGGGAAGATCGGTCCAGGGGACCTGGACGACATTCTTTGCGGTATCGACATTAAGTCGCACCCTGATCTGTTGGTGGGCCTAGACCATCGCGATGACAGCGCTGTGTACAAGCTCAGCGACGACATTGCTATTGTCCAATCTTTGGACTTCTTTACACCCATCGTAGATGATCCCTTTACCTTTGGGCAGATTACAGCTGCCAATGCTTTCAGCGATATCTATGCAATGGGTGCAAGACCTATCATAGCCTTGAACATTGTTGGATTTCCTGTTGATGATCTGGACAATAGCATTCTGAAAGATATTCTACGTGGTGGGCTCGATAAGATCAATGAATCCGGAGCTGTTCTTGCCGGAGGGCATTCTATCAAAGATGATGAACTCAAATATGGGCTCTCAGTCACCGGTGTGGTACACCCTGACAAGATCATTTCGAATAAAGGTGCTCAACCAGGTGACGCATTAATCCTCACCAAAGCACTGGGGACAGGAATTGTTGCCACAGCCTTGAAACAAAAGATCGCAACTCCTGATCAGGTAGACGCTATGACCCAAAGCATGATCCGGCTAAATAAGTATGCTGCTGAGATTGCAGTCAATTATCAGATCAACGCAATGACTGATGTTACCGGATTTGGATTGGTAGGGCACCTTCTGGAAATATTGGATGCCAGTTTTATGGATGCCCGAATCTTTGTTGATCAATTACCTATACTTCCCGGCACTCTGGAATGGGCAGAGCAAAAAGTTGTGCCTGGTGGTCTTTTAGCGAATCGTAAATTCTACAAACCGCGTGTTGCTGTAGGAACTGATATTTCCAAGTTAATAGAGTTGGTGGTAGTCGACGCCCAAACCTCTGGCGGATTGCTCATAAGCTCCCCGTCCGAATCTGCTCAAGCACTATTGGAGGATCTTCATACGAATGGCGTGGAGCAAGCCAGAATTATCGGAGAGATTAGCAGCAGTAGTTTTGAACCGCGAATTTCTTTACAATAATATCTAGAACTAATGAGCAGAGACAAATTTGTTATGAAAAAATGAACAGTGTTATAACAAAAAGGGTCCCTAGGGACCCTTTTCACAATAGAATTGTTAGTGAAGCCTAATTAGGCATAGTCTGAGATCCAGGTTTCATACCCGGAAAAGCCATGGGGTCAGGCATCTTGATCTCACCGTGTTCTGTTTCATACTTGGTGATATTTTGTTCAAGGGCTCTCATCAAGGCTTTCGTATGGCTGGGTGTCATAATAATTCTTGACTGAACATTAGCCTTGGGTGATCCGGGCATGACACGCACAAAATCCAAAACAAATTCGGCACCTGAATGCGTGATAATAGCCAGATTCGCGTATTCACCATCTGCTACTTTTTCATTGACCTGTATTTGTATCTGTTGGGCTGCCTTTTTCTTGGTATCCATACGAGCTCCCCTGTTAGGTTAAAGTCTGACTTATACCAATTACACCTCAAAACAATCTATGCATTCTTCATCTTTTGAATTCATATAGACTCTTTTTAAGTACAATTGGTATTAAATACGGCAGTATGAACTCTACTCTTCCTCAGTATAATCCTTTCTGACCTCCGGGAACTCTTTGCGG
>JAUVKO010000099.1 GCA_030596225.1 Fidelibacterota bacterium | reverse complement strand
CTGGAAAAACCGGTCAATCCCAAGAAATTAGTGGATGTCGTTCGTCAAAACATCAAGGTCTAAGTTTGCAGGCAGGCAGATGAAACTTATTCCCAGACAGTATTAACTATGGCACTTTTTCCAGATACCCCGGCATTCTCAAGTGCTTCTATGCTGCGACGTGACCAATGGTTAATTCGATTACGTTGGTTTGCAATTTTGGGACTGTTCTCCGGCGTTGTTCTGTTAAAAATAATTGATCTGGGACCCCCTTCCAGTATTCTCTGGATGGGGATTTCAGGCGCTATCCTGATCTTGTTAAATCTAGTATATATGGCCATCACATCCAGGAAAATGCAGCTGGGCATGTCAAAGCTGGTTACGCTCCTAAATGTTCAAATGGTTATGGATTTATTGGTTCTGACTGTATTGATCTATATAACCGGAGCTGAAGAAAGCCCACTCTCGTTCTTTTATGTCTTCCATATCATTTTGGCCAGTATCATTTTTCCAGGCGGTTTTTCTTATCTATATTCATTATTGGTCATTGTTCTGTATTCAGGGCTTCTGGTCTTAGAACGTTCGATTTACCTTGACCATATTTATTTCTTTCATGAGATTCATCTGGCTGATGATATCCGTATAGTCGTAGCTATCTGGTTTATCGTTGTCATTACAATGATCGCTTCAGCCTATCTGGCTCAAAGTGTGACAGAAAGACATCGGCGGGTTCGCGAAAAACTGAAGGTTGTTAATCAAAAGCTGCAGGAGATCAATGAGAGCAAAACTACTTTCTTTCGCTATGCCAGCCATGAGATGAAAACACCCGTTGCTACTGTCCAATCTACTCTCATGGTGATTGAAGATGTCCTGGGAGAAAAGGTAGATGATCAGGTAAAAAATATGCTCCAGAGGGCTATTGGTCGAACGGCAGAAATGATTGAAATGCTTAAAGATCTGACGGATCTTACTTATGGCAACTTTCAAGAGAGACAGAAATTCGAGAGCCTTGATCTAAAAAAAATGCTTGCTGATTTGATACGCGATGTACAACCTAACATTAATCGCAAAAAACAGACCTTAAACTATCAAGCTCCTAATATGTGCTGTGATTATTTCGGGGATGTTATTGCTTTAAATAAAATATTTATAAATCTTATTTCCAATGCTATCCGCTACACACCGGAAAAAGGTGAGATTAAAGTGATCTTGAGAAAAGCAGGTACAGACTATACTGTAGTTGTAACAGATAATGGTCCCGGGATTCCTAAAGCAGAACAGGTGAATATCTTCAAAGAATTTTACCGGACACCCTCTGCAAAGAAACAAATATCAGATGGTACCGGTCTGGGGCTGGCTATTGTTATGCGTATGGTTGAGCTGCACGACGGAAATATACAGGTACGGAGCCAGGAAGGGCAGGGGAGTCAATTTACTGTTGTTTTACCCATTGAGGAAAGTTTGTGAAAAAGGAGTCCATTAGCGGTATCATCGTTGATAAAGATCTGATATTCGTACGGATATTTAATCTGTTGGATGAACCAGATTGGGCTGGTTCAGCCCTGGAAGAATTTTGTTTCTATGGCCAGACAGTTAATTTTATTGCCGAGAATGTAGACATCAGAGGTAAGGCCAACATAGCAGTTACCTTGCATCAGGGGGATCTAGACTCATTTAGTAAAGCGATTGACGCCATCAAAAATCTGCATGAAGATATTAAGATTGAAATAATTAATGATGTTTGTCTCGTCACCATTTATGGGCCTCATTTTAAGGAACGTTGTGGCTTGGCTGCTACTTTTTTTCGTACATTGGGCATTCGAGGTATCAATATTCTATCAATCTCAACGTCTATCAGTTCCATCTCTGCTATCATTGAAAAAAAACATCTGACGCTTACTCAGGAAGCGCTTCAGGATGTTTTTGATGTTCCTTAAGACCCTCTCTGAGTGATGTAATCTTGAGCACTTTGGCGATGCTCAGTATAAACTCCTTCGAAGGATCGAAGTATACACACTCTATTTCATGCGGCTAACTTTCACCTACTTAATCACAGGAATATTTGCCCTAAATATGCATGAGATTGTCTCATCTCATCGTTTCTCATAAAAACCTTGAAGAAAAAATGGCATAATAACATTCCACATCGCCATAAAAAAACCTCAATTACAGCATGGTTTTAGCTTAATTTATCAAATTGTCAATTTCTTAGGAGTCAATGTGATGGATTTCCAGAAAGAGCTGAGTGATCAGCTGAAAACAGCCCTGAAAGCCAAAGATCAACCAACGCTGAAAACAGTGCGTGATCTCAAGGCTCGAATAAAAATGCGTGAGATTGAAAAAGGTGATACTCTTACTGAAACTGAGTTTATCAAGCTGGTTCAGACTGCTGCCAAGCAACGTAAAGAAGCGATCACTCTATATGAGAAAGGGAATAGACTTGAGCTGGTGAAGGCGGAGCAGTTGGAGTTAACGGTCCTTGAAAAATACTTACCTCAGATGATGACTGAAACGGAGATGGAAACTCTCGTCAAGAAAATCATAGCTGAAACTGGAGCGGAGAGTATGCGTGATATGGGTAAGGTTATGGGGCAGATGATGCAAGCGGCTGCCGGAAGAGCTGATGGCAAACGACTTCAAGAGATCGTGAAAGGGATATTGAGCTGATGGCAACAGGTTTTGATCTATTGGGTTTATTACTGATCGTGGTTATGGCCATAAGTGGGCTGAAAAAGGGTCTCATTGATGGGGTATTGAAGATAGTGGGCATTTACGCCGCCGCTTATGCTGCCATGAATTACAACCAGCAGGGCACTCTTATTCTCGAACCCTTGATCAATATTCCTGAATCCTATAAAGTAGTAGCTGGCTTTGTTGTGGTTTTTCTGGGTGTTATGTATTCCATTACTTTTATATCATATCTATTGAGGAAATTGGTGACAACCATGCATCTGGGGTCATTGGATCGAATCGGTGGAATCACATTGGGAGCTGCCAAAGCAGGACTCATACTTTCAGCCGTAGTGTGGGCTTTTACCATGGTGCCTGAGAATATGCGTGGTACCTGGCAGAAAGAATCCAAGCTCTATCCTTACGTTGAAGTCTTTGCCGGGAGCATGGTAAATATTTTTTCACTTGAAGATGAATTAGCAATGCTGCAGACAAGTATGGGGTCTTTTATGGGAAACCGTAAGGATGATATGCTGCAGCAAGCCTTAGGTGGAACAGGTACCCTCTCTGAAGATGGTCAAAGTATCATTCCCAACATGAGTGGTCTCCTTGGGGGTGGCGCAGCAGGTGGTACAGATCTTATGCAAAATAAGGTATTAAAAAAAGCGATGGAATCTCTTCAAGGTCCCCAGAGAGAGATCATTGAACAAGCTTTAATGGCTTTACAAACCGGAAATGCGAACTCTCTTCTGGAAGGTGCCATCAAGAGTAAGGATTCCACAGGTAAATCCCTAATGGATCAAGCCATGAAATATATGGATCCCACTCAGAAGGCTGATCTACATGGCATGATCAAAGAGATGGAAACAGAAATCCAGACCCAACAAAATAAAAACCGATGAGTCCCTTAGAATCGGATCCCCTCAGCTATCAACATTTAGGGTTTGATGATGTTCGAAGCTGGTTAGCCAATGAGGCTGCCGGTGAAAAAGTGCAGCATCAATTTGAACAGCTTCATCCAGCCGAAGATCGGGATAAAATTATCAGACAATACGCCCGTGTTGCTGAGATCGAATCGATCATGGAGCTTAGCAGTAGTTTTCATGTTCGCCATTATGAGGACTTGGACGAAATCTTAAAACTTTTGGTGCTATCAGGGAGCACTCTGTTTCAGGAAGATGTTCTTGCTCTAAATAACATACTTGAGCAAAGTAGAATACTTCAGAAAATCTATTTGGACAGTGTGGTGGCTGATAATTCGGTCTGGAGCGATAATTTTAAACAGATAGAGTCACTTCCTAAGCTTGAGAAGGCCATTCAACAGATTATCGGACCAGATGGAGAGGTGCAGGACAACGCTTCATCTACACTTGCATCTTTAAGACGCAAGTTGCGCAAATCTGCCGGTACAGTACGGTCCCGGATGAACGATCTGGTTCAGCAATACGCTAAGCAGGGATATCTCAATGAATCTCAAGCAGGGATAAAGGGAGGACGGCTGGTCCTTCCCGTTCTCAGCAGTTATAAACACCAGGTCAAGGGCGTGATTCAGGATATGTCTAACACGGGTACGACCACCTTTATTGAGCCATTCGAGATCATTGAGCTTAATAACCAGATCAAGACCTTCGAGATCGAAGAGCAGCAGGAAGTTCAACGCATTTTAAGGGAGCTTTCGGCCCGGCTTCACCCTCATCATATCAAGATCCAGAATAATTATGAAATGCTTCAGGTTCTGGATTTTCATCTTGCTCTTGCCAAATTCGGAAAAACCTTTGCCTGTTCGATTCCTGAAATATCAGAGGACGGGGAGTTCAAGTTGAAATCAGCCCGAAACCCACGTCTGGCCCTTCAGCGTAAGGTTGTCCCTTTGGATTTACATATGGATCATGATACAACGACCTTGATCATTACCGGACCCAATGCCGGTGGCAAAACAGTTGCTTTAAAGACCATTGGACTATTAGCCCTTATGGCCAACGCCGGGGTTCCGGTTCCTGCTGCCAAGGGAAGTATCATCCCTTTCTTTGATCTGATTTTTGCGGATATCGGAGATCAGCAATCATTGATCAATGATCTTTCAACCTTCTCAGCTCATATCGGGACTATAATAAACATTCTGAGTGAAGCCAGTTCCAGAAGTCTGGTTTTGTTAGATGAATTGGGAACCGGTACAGATCCAGCTGAAGGGGGTGCTCTCGCCCGGGCAATTTTGGAAGAGCTTGTTAATAACAAAGTGAAAACAGTTGCCACAACTCACCTGGGCGATCTCAAAGTCTTTGCTCATGAAGCTGAACATGTGATGAATGGGGCCATGGAGTTTAATCAAAAGGGGCTTAAACCCACCTATAAATTTCAAGCCGGAGTTCCTGGCAGTAGTTATGGATTTGAGATATCCAAAAGATTGGGTTTGGCAGAGAAGATCCTGACCACAGCCCGGGGATATATTGGATGGGCTCGTGACAGTATGGAGAAGTTACTCCGAGCTTTAGAATTGGAACGGGTTACTCTTTCCGATCTCAAATCTGATAATTCAGATCTGCAACGTGATTTAAAGCTAAAACAAAAACGTGTGGATTCAGCGCTTGAGTCAGTTCAAAAAGCCGAGCGAAAAGCTGACCGGGAGGCAGCTAAAAAGGCTGGACAGATCATTTCTGATGCGCGACAAACCGTAGAAAAGGTGATCCGTCAGATCAGAGAATCAGAGGCAGGCAAAGAGAGCATCAAGGCTGTCCATAGCACTTTGGATAAGGTTGAATCCAAACTGGAACAAGTCGCTGAAGAAGCAGAAGAACCTCTCAAGCTTGAGAAACTCAATTCGGATGAAATTGTCAAAGGTCTATCAGTCACGGTTCTGAGTCTGGATCAAATTGGTGTTGTACTGGAAACAGTGATCAAAGGTAAAGTTCTGGTGGAGGTTGAAGGTAAACGATTACTGGTCCCGGTAGACTGGCTGGGAGTCGGTCCACAGGGAAAACCAACTGAGTCCCAACCGGCAACAGTGGTGAATGTTGCAGCTCGATCGGGAAGTACATACACCCTTGACCTGCGAGGCTATCGAGCAGAAGCGGCAATTGAGGAACTGAGTCATTTCATTGATCAGGCGGTCCTGAGTAATCTGACCATGCTTCAGATCATCCATGGCAAGGGAACTGGAGTGATAAAAAATATTGTGCATGAGGTTTTGGACAAACATCCTGCAGTAGTGAGCAAACGTTTGGGGGGCATGGATGAAGGTGGGGCAGGAGTTACTTTTGTTGAGATGAGATAGAGATTTGAAACTGGAAATTGGAAACTTTGTCGCGTGTATTTGGTTCCCCGAGTTTCAAGTTTCTAGTTTCAAGTACAATTAGCAAAACTATTCCCCAAGTTTATCTTTTCACCACGAATATGGCCCTAATACCTGAACATACTATCGAACAAGTCCGCGAAGCCAACGATGTAGTTGAAGTGATCTCTGATTATGTCCAATTGAAACGCTCCGGGCGTAATTGGTTTGGTCGCTGTCCCTTCCATAATGAAAAAACACCCTCTTTCAGTGTGAGTCCGGATAAGCAGATCTATCATTGTTTTGGCTGTGGTGCCGGCGGAAATGTGATCAATTTTATAATGGAACATGAACGCTTGGATTTTATTTCATCGGTTAAATTACTGGCAGATCGGGTTAATATTCACATTGAGACTGATAACCGGGAGCCGCGACAAAAGGATGACAGGGCATCTATTTACAATATGCATGAGATTGCCTGTCGTGCCTTTGAGCATCAGATAGATGACCCGGAAGGGAAATTAGCTAAAGATTATCTCCTGAAACGGGGAATTTCGGAAGAAACACTTAAAACATTCAGGGTCGGCTTTGCACCTGATCGTTGGGACACCGTAACGCTGGAAGTGATGAAACTGGGTTTATCTCAGGATGTTCTGACCAAAAGTGGTTTGCTTATGCCCAAAAATGGTGGTGGTTACTATGATCGATTCCGAAATCGCATTATGTTTCCCATTGCAGATATAAATGGAAAGATACAGGCTTTTGGGGGTCGCATATTTGGTGATGGGGAGGGTGCCAAATACATGAATAGCCCGGAAACCCCGATTTATCATAAGGGTCGGACCCTGTTTGGCTTGGATCAGAGTAGGGATGAGATCAGGAATTCCCGAACTGCTATTCTCGTAGAAGGCTATATGGATTTGATCCGTCTTTATCAAGAAGGGTTTCAGAATACGGTGGCCGGAACCGGTACTGCATTCACACCTGAACAAGCCGGTTTGATCAAGCGCTTTGCTGATAAGGTCTATGTCTGCTATGACGGAGATTCAGCCGGACAGAAAGCAGCTCAAAAAGCCGGATTAACCCTGCTGGATAAAGGTTTGGATATTCGCATTGTTCAGTTGCCATCCGGTGAGGACCCGGACAGTTTTTTTGATACCCGGGATGTAAAAGCTTTTCAGGAATTGCTAGACAGTGGTTTGGACTTTATGACCTTTGTGCTCAGGTCGAATCAGGATAAGATGGATTCACCGGTTACACGCACATCCTTTCTTGAGAGTATGGTATCTGAACTAGCCCTTATGCAAAATGAGATTCTTAGAGGAATGCTGGCTGGACAATTGGCAGATGAGATGCACGTTCCCGAGGATGCAGTTATAAACCTGTTAAAGAAACAAACGCGTCGAACGAGGAATACTGATTATAACCCTAAACCTCAGAGGG
>JAUVKO010000226.1 GCA_030596225.1 Fidelibacterota bacterium | reverse complement strand
CATACGATATGATGCGCTATATTCATAAATATCAACACTTTGCGTCATTTCGACCAGCTCAATACATCGCTCTGCGTCCTCTGCCTGCCCGCACGAAGTTATACGCAGGCGGGCGAGAGGGACTTTTTACGGTGGCATCAAGATTGTAAAACAGAAAAATCTTTTGAATTCATATAGACTCTTTTGAAGTACAATTAGTATTAAGCAATATTAACTGTCGGAAATGGGTGTATGAGGCGAACTTACAGTGTCGGGTATGTTCGTAAATGACCGCCACTGGAATCAGCTGTAACCACAAGCCAGGAATTGCTGAAAGGTGAACCGGGGAGGGTGTCGCCCTTTACAGATAGTAAAGCTGCATCGCTTGGGTAGAGCTCTAGCTGAGTTGAGTCACTCAGGATCAAAGTATAGGATTGACTCGGTTCCTGAAAAAGTGTGTCGGCAATATCCGAGCCGTTATTTGTGATAATAGATAGAAAATCTAAAGATGTAATTGTCAGACTATCTGAGTTGTCAGTTTGCAGATTTTCAAAATCAAGAGAATCGAGACTTTGAGTAAGGTTCATGGCCGGCAACAATTGGTGAGGAGGCGATTGTCCTTGAGGTGCGCCGGGCTTTAGCAGACTTTTACCAAAAATGATCACTACGATCAGGATGACTATTCCCCCAATCAATCGAATGGTATTACCCTGTGACCTTTTTTCAGCTTGCAGCAAATTTTGCGGATTCGAAACAGTAGCACCGGTCATGTCCGTTGACGAAGCTGCCTCAAGCGAGATATTGGCAGCCACACCCTGCTCGCCCGTAAGTTTGAGTTCGTTCTCCAAGCCGCGCAGAATATCCTCGACGGGATAGTCAATAGCCTGTGCGTAGGCTTTCATGAATAGCCTGACATAGGGAACTGGCAGGATGTGGAAATCACCCTGTTCCAGTGCCTGAAGGATACGGACATTGATTTTGGTATCCTCTGAGATCTCCTCAAGGATAAGTCCTTTTTTAAGGCGATGGTTTCTTAAATCTTCATGAAATGCCACGAAAGCTCCTCTTTGATCATTGCGATTGAGTTTAAGTATTTTTCCATATAAATCAAGACCGCAGAGATATTCACAAAGTCTTTTATTGATTCAGCAATTCGTCAGTCTATGGCTGTAAAATGAGATGGTTAGTGGAGAGAATATCTTTTAATTTTGAATTAAAATCTGATAGCGGGAAGCCCACTACATTGTAGAAACAGCCTTCAATATGATCCACAAAAATACTCGAGTAGTCCTGGATCCCATAGGCACCTGCTTTATCAAAAGGAGCCCCGGAGCTGATATATGTATCGATTTCTTCATCGTCAAGGGTTTTGAAATATACTTTGGTTGAAACATAACTGGTCTTAACAATATTCAGATCTTTAAGTTGAATACTGTAGGCAGTGATCACCTGATGCTCTCGTCCGGAAAGCATGGTGAGCATTTCATAAGCTGATGTTCTATCAACAGGCTTACCCAATACCTGGGTTCCGGCAACTACAACAGTGTCAGCACCTATAACCAAAGCATGAGGGAATAGATTTGAGACCTCAGCTGCTTTGAAATCAGCCAGCTCAGTGGCATAGCTCTCAGGGGAAACTCCATTATAGTCAGGCTCTTTTACCTGACTTGGGTGGGTTTTAAAGGAGAGTCCGATCTGCTTCAGCAGGGCTTTCCTGCGCGGGGAGGCACTGGCAAGAATAAGCTGAATAGATTTCATTTAACGGGCAATTACCAGTTTTTGGATAGTTTGGGCCGGTTCATTAAAAGTATCATTATCTGCCTCAACAACGAGAATATAGACACCGTTTGCCAAACGATTCCCAAAAAGATCCTTCCCATCCCAGGGAAAGGAATTGAATCCTTGAGTTTGGTACCCTCTGGATTGATCCATGACCTTGCGACCTGCCAGGGTGTAGATAGCAACCTCAACATCAGCAGGATGCGATAACATGTATGTGATCTCAGTATCATCCCTCATGGGGTTGGGGAAATTGAAAAGATCATAGACACGAAAGTCATTCGCTGCGAAGAATTCAAGTCTGATACTGGCTTCGTTGGGATTATTTTGACTGTCCCAGGCTTTAACCGAAATAAGATGTTCCCCGGGCAGAATCTTAGAAAGCAAGGCAGACAGACGTCCCAGGTCTGAGTGATCCAAATCGTATTCAAACAATTCGGTCATATCATAGGCATTACTCCAGTCTTCATCAATTGCCAGGGTGATCCCATGACCTGCTGCTCCGGTAAGATTAATCCCTTGCTCGTCCTTTATTTCGATCTCAAGGGCTTCATTGGCTGAAAAGTGATCCCCATTAAGTAGAACCATATTATCTGAGATGAAAAGAATCTCGGGACCTGAATCATCCAAAGTAGTTGAATCTGTACCCAGAAATTCCAAGGTGTCGATATAGATGCTGCCATCTAATCCGGTATCATCCCAATACTGAACACGAAGAATTCCTCCCTCACCGGAGTATTTTATGTCTTTTGGGAGGGTGAATTCACCGGAGAATTCACGAACATTAACAGAGATCAAGCCACGGAAGATCCGTTTACCGGGAATCATATAGGAAATATGTGCAACCGCTCCGTTTGTGCCAAAATCAATTGAACGGGTTGTATAAGTTGGTGTGTCGTAAACGGTAACCGCTGCCTGAGCACTAGCTGTCAGGTTAGTATCAGCAGAACCAGAGTAACTCACTTTGCCCATGGCTTGCAGAACAGAGGGACTGATTGTATCTATTTGTCCATTTCGGACGGGTGAAGCCAGTCTCAGAGCCGGATCAGACAAAAGAATGTACTTTTCATTATTTTCATCTGAAGCTCTAGGTTGATTTTTAGCCATCATAATTGCGTCGCCAACAGAAATGGATCGACCACCATCCGAATCGGGGAATAGGAAATCAAAGAAATGTGAAAGCAGGATATTATTGAAAAGAGAATAAGTTTTTCGGGTAGTTGACAATATTCCAACTGCACCGTTACTTTCCATAAGCATAAGGTCTTCAGGTACACAGGAAGAATTCACATCATCATACTTAGCCCAGTCACAGGTTCCGGCCACCCAGAAAGGCAGGCGCATGCCTGTTTTAAGCAAACTCAGATCTGAGACAGAAAAGACCTCTTCCTGCGCCCACACGTTTGGTGAACCATGACCAAAATAATTAACCAACAAGGTTCCACTGTATAGCTTTTGGAGTAGATCCTCTTTGGCTTGTGGTTTTTTAATATAGGGTGAATTTGGATCCTGGACATCCGGATACTCTGTCAGGTATACTTTTTCAATATGAATACTTTTGGGTATAACGTTGACCAGGTTTTCACTGTCAAGGATGTGCTCATACTCAAGAGATAGACTTGGACGTAATAGATCATCAGCTACCAGGGTCACAGAATTACGCCAGATTCCGGGATCCGGTGTTAACTCGTAAGCAATGATCTTATCGATCATAATTTCCAGTTCATCCGGAGTTTTCGCCGGAAGACGGCCAATAGCGATATCCGGAAATTCATCCTTGATGCCGGAAGCGATATAAGTGTATCTGTCATCAGTTGGGTATGACGTCACATCATTGAGTCCGTCTTTTTGAAAGGTTGGAATATGCATTTTGCTCTGACCGGTAATGTTGCGGTAATCGTAATCTGTATCACCCAGAAAGAGAACGTAGCGTAATAATGGACTATCCGGAGAGAAATAGACATAATGTAAAAAATGTTTGATAGCTGCAGGGTCTTGTGTACCGGCGGAGAATTCATCATAGATATCC
>JAUVKO010000113.1 GCA_030596225.1 Fidelibacterota bacterium | reverse complement strand
AGCATGGCAAGCGCTACGCTGATCTTGCAGCAAATCTGGAAGCAGGCAAGGTGTTCAAGCGAAATGGCAAGATCGTCTGGCGTTGCATTAACTGTGGCTATCTCCATGAAGGTGAAGAGGCGCCCAAAGTCTGTCCAGCCTGTCTCCACCCTCAATCTTATTTTGAGTTACTGGGAGAGAACTGGTAGATAGGACTATCCATTGCCAGACCATATTAAAAACCCCATGGCTTATGGGGTTTTTACTTAAAGTTAGTCTAAAGTTCGAACCTGGTTGGAGGTGGTTTCTCCATTTCCAACCACCATACTCCAAAGCCTATACACCCAAGAGCTAGGAAGATGAAAAGCGGCTGATACCCCCAGCCTCCGAGGCTAAGATTGAATGTAATCAATTCAGATGCAAGATTTGATAGCCATTTTTCTAGAAATCCTCTGAAGAGAATGATTGATCCTAGTCCCCAACTGGTAATGATGATGTTTAATAAGAAAACATATCGTTCATACTTCCTTGTTTCAACCAGGCGGAATTGACCTGGAATATCATTGAGTCGCTGTTCAAGCTGATGTGTGGGTGCTTCCCAGCTCTCGGCGAGTAAATCATCAATTCGATCTTGCGTTTTGATTCTTTGTGGTCTCATCTCTCGACCTCCGGTATTAGTCTACGCAGGTTCTCTTTAGCCCGGCGAAGATGTGATTTAACGGTATTAATGGGGATATCCATAATCTCGGCTACCTCCGAATATTGGAATTCCTTGAGATAATAGAGGGTGATTACATCGGATTGCTTTGGTGGGAGTGCTGCGATTGCGCTTCTGATAAGCTGTTTGTTTGATTCCGCTAAAAAAACATCTTCGGTATTGCTGAATTCATCTAAAATTACAGGTTCCCCATCTCCTTCAAACGATCTTAAAGGCTTTGAGATCAAAGATTCCTTTTTTAGGAAAGTATGACAAACATTGAGTGCTATTCTATATACCCAGGTTCCAAGCTGCGCTTCATGACGGAAATTACTTAAGCCCTTGTATACTCTAATGAATGTTTCTTGGGTAATATCTTCAGCCAGGATAACTTGATTCGACTTCATCAAGGCAAGATTATATATTCGATCACCATGCTCTTTTACCAAGAATTTGAATATAGCGTCCGATTTTTCCTGCTTACCTTTGAACATAGAACTCCTATCAAATGTTAGACAATTTAATGAGCAGAAATGTTGCGTTCTTATGAAAAATATAAGCTAATTCATGATTTTTATGAAATCACTGCAACAATATTTGGCATAATGGTGTCAAACATCATGATAGGATAAATGATTTATTAAAAGAAGGAGGAACCCATAATGCATGAAGCATATATCCCCATTACCCTATTTATAATGACAGGAGTGGTTATTGCTGTTGCTTTGATAATGCAGTATCAGAAACGACGCTTGGAAAGTCTGGAAATAATTGCTGCCATTGAGAAAGGCGTTGAAGTGAAATTTCCCGACAAAAAGAGAAATCGACTTCTGCCGGGTTTGGTGTGGACCTTGTTAGGACTTGTGATGACTCTGGCAATGGCTAGTGCAATGCCAGATCATACACCCAGTGGAATGTGGATCTGGGGGCTAGTCCCTGTTGCAGTGGGTGTTTCATATCTGATCGTGCATCGCCTTGAGGGGCAAGCAGAGGAGAACTCTAAAGAAGACTAATCCTTATCGAAAATATTCCGTTTTCATAATGATAGGAAAAAGGTGGGTCCGCTCACCTTTTTTTGTTTAATGACATGCTTTTCTTTTAGGCTTTGTCTAAAACTTAGCTGTGTTTATCCAGTAAAAAGGGCAGTTTCTCGAAATCACCCTCCAACAGCTTCCGCATTAATTACATTATGCGTCATGCAAATGAAACTGCTTAATAAATTTAAATTACTGTTAAAAAAAACCTGGGTTCAGCACCTGACGTTCTGGATTGCCCTGATCGCATTATTTGCCTTGTTCAGGACTATCCGGAATGAGGACATTATCCTCTCATGGAAGACAATGCTCTTTGAAATCGTACCCTTCAGTGGTGTGGCCAGTGCAGTATATTTTAACCTTAATATCCTACTCCCCAGATATCTCAGTGCCAAGCGGTATGTTATATATATTGTTTCTTTGCTTGGGATAACTCTGCTTAATGCTTTATTGCTTTACCTGGTCTTTAATATATTTGGATCTGTATTTGAAAATATTGGACGTGGACCCCATCCTAATCGCTGGATGTTCTTCCCTGCTTACATGACCATGCAGATGATTTTTGTCAGTCTTACTTCATTTTTCCATTTTGTACGTGAGAACAATAGACTCAATGAAATTGCTCTGTCTGTGACCGAGATCGAAAGTAATCGTCTTCAAGCCGAATTAAATTCGCTGAAAGCCCAGATCAATCCTCATTTTTTATTTAATACGCTAAATAATATCTATTCCTATAGTCTGTTCAAATCCGAAAAGACACCGGAGATGATCCTCAAACTATCCGAATTAATGAACTACATCATTTATGAATGTCAGGAGGATCAGGTTGACCTACAGAAGGAAATTGATTTCATCCACAATTACGTAGAATTAGAGAAATTAAGAGTCGAAGACTCACTGGAGATACATCTGGAGTTTACTGGCAATCCAGCGGACTATCGGGTTGCCCCCCTGTTGTTTGTACCCTTTTTGGAAAATGCTTTCAAGCACGGAGCCAATGTGCAAGGTCAACACCAGTTTATTCACCTCAAGATGGAAGTAAACGATTCGGGCTTGCTCCATTTTGAATGCACAAACTTGCGGGATGATCATGATCTTAATGATTTACCTGAAAAAATCGGTGGGATTGGATTAGAGAATGTCAGGAAGCGACTCAAACTCCTATATCCCAGTAGACATGAGCTTAGCATTGATGAAGGTGCAAATCAATACGTCGTAAAACTAGAGATCCAATTGGAGAACATTAAAACATGAGTTCACCAGAAAAAATGATCCGCTGTCTAATCGTTGATGATGAAGCACCGGCGAGACGCGTTGTTGCAAAATATCTTAGTGACCTCTCAGGATATGAGATTGCAGCTGAATGTAAGAATGCTTTTGAGGCCATGGAAGCTATTAGAGAACACGAGCCTCAACTCATATTTCTGGATATTAATATGCCTAAATTAAGTGGTCTGAAAATGCTGGAGTCTTTGACAGATCCACCTTTGGTAATTATTACAACTGCCTATCGCGAGTATGCCGTCGAAGGCTTTGAGATGAATGTGGTGGACTATCTGCATAAGCCCTTTTCCCTACCTCGCTTTATCCAGGCTCTGAACAAAGTCCATGAGCGACTTACTCAGAGATCAAATGATCATCCTGCTGGCATGAGTGGGTCTAAATCTGACCCCGGTTTTATATTCTTAAAGCATGAGGGTGAGATGATTCGCATCGAGGTCAAAGATATAGACTACGTTGAGGCAGTAGGTGATTACGTTCAAGTAGTCACTAGCTCCAATAAGTACCTTAGCCACCTTTCTATGAAAAAAACAATGGCACTGTTGGAAGAAAATCACTTCTATCGGGTTCATAAGTCATTTATTATAAACTTAAGTAAAATCAATTCCATCAGTGGCAATATGATATTCCTCCGTTCGAAGTCGATTCCCATTGGTGGAAATTTTCGAGGCGGATTTATGGAGATTATAAAATCTCATATGGGATGATCTATGATCAAACCTTAACATTTCTACTAGAGAATCGTCTAATCCCCCAAAAGAAAACTTTATTAAGCGCATGAAAAATATCCTCCCATACCTATCTCTCACACTCAGTGTCCTTCTGATGACGACATCGGGTTTTAGCCAAAGTAAGTATGGTCGCATCAATGGTTTCCTGCGGGATGCTGAAACGGGTGAACCATTACTCTATGCCAATGTAAGTCTGAAAAATACAGGAATTGGTGCAGCTTCTGATAATTCGGGATACTATATCGTTACCAATATCCCTCCAGGGAAATACATGCTGCAGATTCTGATGATGGGCTATGATCGGACAGAGAAAGAGATCACCGTGATATCCGGTCTGGAAGAACGGCATGATTTTGAAATAAATCCTGCTTCAATTGAGGGGGAGGAGGTCATCGTAACCGGTGATCGTCAACGTTTCGAAAAAGAGATCGAAGTAAGCTCAGTTAGCCTGAGCATGCGGGATGTGAAGACCATGCCGGCCTTTGTTGAAGCTGATATCTTTAGAACCTTGCAATTGTTGCCAGGGGTGCAATCTTCCAGCGATTTTTCATCAGCATTGGTAGTCCGGGGGGGTAGCCCGGATGAAAACCTGATCATGCTGGATGGGATTGAAATTTATAACCCCTTCCATCTGGGAGGTGTTTTCTCAACGTTTAATGCAGATGCCATCGCCGATGCCGAGTTCCTTGCAGGAGGTTTTCCGGCTTATTACGGGAATCGAATTTCTTCTGTTCTAAGTATTACGGGACGCGAAGGTGACTCAAGAAAGAATAAACTTTTTAGCGGCAAAAAGTTAGGTGAATTCTTTGATGTCAGTCAAGTGCATGGTGAAGTAAATTTGCTTAGCTCAAAATTATTAGCTGAAGGTCCGCTATACAAAGGTTCGTGGATGTTATCCGGCAGGCGTACCTATTTTGACCAGATTGCGCGTTTGTACTATTGGTACAAGGATGAACCTATGGAATGGAAATATTACTTCTACGATGTCCAGGGCAAGATCATCCAGAATATTAATCCGACCAATCGTCTTTCCTTCTCTCACTATGCAGGGCAGGATCGCATATTTTTTGAAGTGGGTCGCTCTGATACAGAAGTGAATTTCAATTGGGATTGGGGCAACACCACCAATAGCGTAGAATGGCGCTGGGTCCCAAACTCAAGATTCGTGTCAACCCTCTCTTTTGCGAATACAGTTTATGAGTTCGATGTAAATATGGAACTGACCGCTACTGATACATCCGGGCAGGCAGCATCCATCAGTTTTATCGTAGTTAATAAAATTGATGATTGGACCCTCAAGGAGAATCTGGATTGGTTCATCTCATCTGAGCATACGATTACTACTGGATTAGAGATCAAAGATTTAGGGATAGACTTCAATCTTGATGTTGGGGAACAGAGCATGTTGGATGAAAGTGAATCAAATAAAATCTACAGTGGAATTCTCCAGGAACGCTGGCAGCCCAACCCGGTTATTATGTTTCAGGCCGGGATGCGTGTTTCAAAATATTCTGCCCATGAAGACCTGTATTATGAACCGCGCCTGGGATTTAAGTACCTGCTTTCAACAGATCTGGCGCTAAAAGGTGCCTGGGGTAAGTACAACCAATTCTTATTTACTTCCCAGGATGAAGATGCCATTCTCAGTATTGTAGATTTTTGGAATCCTATCCCGGCAAACTATAAGGCGAAGTCAGTCCAGCATTATATACTGGGTTTGGAACAATGGTTGGGTGATGGCTGGTTTGCTAGCTTGGAAGGATATTATAAACCTTATTCAAATACTTTGGTGATCAACCCCAATCAGGATTTTAGTGACCCTGACGATGATTATACAGAAGGAACAGCTGAGATATACGGGACAGAGGTTCTATTGAAGAAGAATAGCGGCAAACTGAGTGGCTGGCTGGGATATTCCTATATGAAAAGTCGCCAGGAGTTTGACTTCAACGGGGATGGGCTGGTGATCGAAAGTGATGGAGAGATCTATAGTTCCAAGTACGATCAACCTCATTCTGTAAATCTCGTTCTCAATTATGCTATGAATGCAAAAAATTCATTCGGCATCACCCTGAGCAACAGCAGCTCGAATCTTTATACTCCAACCGTGGGCTATGTCTATACTCAAAACGGATCTTTCGGGTCCAATCTGGCAAACCCCTATGCTAATCTCGCAGAGCTGAAAGGTTTCCGCAATTCGGCCCGCTATCCTGATTATTTCAGAATAGATGTGAGTTATTCCCGTGAGATCACTCCCTTCGGGATAGATGGCTTATTCAAAATTCAGGTGATTAATGCCACCAATCATTTTAATACCTTTTTCTATAATTGGGATCTCGCAGAAGGAACGGTGGAGGCAATAGGTATGTTTCCGATCTTCCCTTCTTTTGGCGTGGAATTCAAACTATAGGTGATGAATATGAATATTGATTTTAAAAAACATAACTATCTGCTAGCCTTCATAAGAACCATCCATTCTGTCTTCGCGAGCGTCAATAAGACGCGCGGCGATCTCGAGTATGAGATTGCTTCGTCCATTTCGACAAGCTCAATATTCTCGCAAAGACGAGAAAATTGTAAGAACACAAAACAATTGTCCTTAAAATTATTTCTCATTCCCTTTTCCTTACTCTATCTACAATCTTGCACTGAAGAACTGAGCATTGCAGATTTTAAGGATGATTTTAAGAATTATGAACAGGAATTGCGCATTGAGGGAATGCTTAATTCAACTGATTTTTCACAGTCAGTGATCCGCGTGGATAACACAATTCTAATCACTGATACTTCTCTGTACAATGGGATCGACGATAACGGGGATTGGGTATCTTATTCCGATCTGAATAATAACGGTGTGTGGGATGAGGATGAACCTCTAAATGATGACGTTGGGATAAAACAACCGGGTCCCAATGGTGAATATGAAGGCCGGGGGAATGGGATTCCTGACCCGGGTGAACCTCATATCGATGATTATATAGAGATTTTGCCTCAGATACATGATTCAAGCATGGTGTCTGTCATATTACGGGAATCCGGATCAATGATCGCTGAATTTGAATGGTCCTGGCAAGCCGGCTATTTCGATGAAGGCTTTGGCGACCGTGGACCTCCCTCTGCTTTGGCAGAAAACACTTATATCAGGTATTATTACGGAGGATATATCCCAGCTCCTGAATATTCAGATATCTTGTTAAAGCCAGG
>JAUVKO010000049.1 GCA_030596225.1 Fidelibacterota bacterium | reverse complement strand
AGGTTGGATATTTTTTAAAATCCCATTTCGCGTTCCCGTGGGATTATCTTTCAAATATATAGACAAGCTTTTAGTGGATAATCGTGGTCTTGGTGTCGGAATAGATGCAGGTGGGCAATTTTTCTTTGATCTGGCAGGAATGACTGATCTACTTATGAATACTGAATTCTCATTTGGAATATTTTTGAGCGATGTTTTAAACACTCCGGTCTATTGGAGTACAAATCATCAGGATGCCATTAAACGCAATTTTACTACGGGATATGCAATAACCCAAAATATTAAAAAATATGCCACAAAAGTAACACTTTCATCTGGATGGCAGAGTCATTATCAAAACGTATCCAGATATGGTTTGGAAGTGAAGATCAAGGACATGATATCTGTACGCGGAGGGCACGATGGGTACATAACATCCTTTGGTCTTGGCATTGGCTTAAAAAAGTTTATTATTGATTACTCATTCAGTCAGCATGAGTTGTCTGATATGCAGAAAATTGGAATCAATTACCATTTCTGATGGTAACGTTATTATTAAGGGGTTCATCTTGAGAAAAAGACTAATCATCATTCTATCATTATTGTTTATTGTTCAAATTGCCTGGGCGCAGAGCAAAGATCAGAAAACTGAGGATCCAAGATATATACTCCATCCTGAAACCGGACAGTTGAGTATGGTTATTCGCATTTGGGGTGAAGTAGCTCAGCCGGGTGTGACATTGGTTCCCAGCGATGCAGATTTGATGACTATTCTTAGCTACGTTGGCGGACCAACCGGCAGAGCTAAACTTAACAAAATCCGTATCATTCGATTCAATGTCGTTGAGGGGATAGAAAGAGTAGCCTTTGCTAATATTGAAGCATTTCTGGAAACAGGAGATGACTCATTTATGCCGATTATCTATCCCAATGATACGATCATTGTCAATGGTACTATTTGGAAAGTAATCAATGAATTTATGCCATATATATCTACGGCTATTACACTACTACAGTTTTACTATTACGTCATACTTACCAGAAATTCATAATAGAATATAGAAAGTTAAGCATGTTTGATGAAATAAGAGACCAATTAGGTGAACTTAAACAGCGTCTTGATACGCTAAGGGGGCATCTTTGACCTTACAGGAATCCAATCACAGCTTAACGAACTAAAAGCACTTTCCATAAAAGATGATTTCTGGAACGACTCAACCCAAGCCCAGGCAACACTGAAGAATATAAATCTGTTTGAAAGACAAATCTCTGACTGGGAAAATGTCCTCAATCATGAAGAGGATCTTGATATTCTCCTCGAGTTAGCCACTGAAGAGAATGATGAAAGCCTAAGTCCAGATCTCCAAAAATCGCTTGGCAGATTCAGAAAATATCTGGAAGATTATGAATTAAGACAGTTGCTAAGTGATGAGGATGATAAGCTTAACTGCATTGTGACCATTCACCCGGGTGCCGGTGGGACAGAATCCCAGGATTGGGCAGAAATGCTATATCGGATGTACACACGCTGGTTTGATAATCGTGGCTGGTCATGGAAAGTATTGGATTATCTCCATGGAGATGAAGCGGGTCTTAAAGATGCAACCATCGAGGTGAAAGGTGAATACGCCTTTGGTTATCTGAAAGCAGAGAATGGAATCCACCGACTGGTTCGAATCAGTCCTTTTGACTCAAATTCTCGTCGTCATACTTCCTTTGCATCTGTCTTCGCTTATCCAATATATGATACAGAGATTGAAATTATTATTGATATGAATGATGTTCGTGTGGATACCTATCGGGCAAGTGGCGCTGGGGGTCAGCATATTAATAAAACGGACTCTGCTGTTCGCTTGACGCACGCTCCCACGGGTATCGTTGTACAATGTCAAAACGAAAGGTCTCAACATAAGAATAAGGAGACTGCCATGAAAATGCTCAAGGCCAGACTCCATCAGTTGGAAAAAGAAAAAGAGCAGGCTAAAATGGATGAGGCGGCGTCTTCAAAGACCGAAATCGGGTGGGGAAATCAGATCCGCTCATATGTCTTCCATCCATACACTATGGTGAAAGATCACCGCACTAAACATGAAACGGGTAATATTCAAGCCGTTATGAATGGTAATATTGACAGTTTTATTAAAGCATATTTATTGAATCAGATGGGAAAAGAATCCTGATGAGTGAACGCACTTTAAATGAGATTATTGCGCAACGCAAAGAAAAGATTAAATCTCTGATCACCGATGGCATAGATCCATATCCACATAAATATGATCGTAGTCACAAGATCACTGAGGCTTTGGATCAATTTGAAAAACTTGAAGGTAAAAAGGGCACATGTCTTGCCGGAAGACTTATGTCCCGACGTGTTATGGGGAAGGCTAGTTTTGCCAATATCATGGATGGTAGTGGCCGTGTCCAACTTTATTTGAGCAGAGAAGATGTGGGAGTGGACAAATACGCCATGTTCAAACTGTTGGACATTGGTGATTATGTTGGTGTCAGTGGCGAGCTGATGACTACCCGAACCGGGGAAAAAACTCTGAAAGTTCATGAACTAACATTGTTGAGTAAAAACATTCGCCCCCTTCCCAATGTGAAGGAGAAAGATGGCCAGTTATTTGATGGTTTCGAAGATAAAGAGCAGCGTTATCGGAAGCGTTATCTAGATCTTATTGTCAATCCGGATGTAAAAGAAACTTTCGTTAAAAGAGCAAAGATCTACAAAAGTATTCGTAATTATTTCGATGAAAACGAATACCTGGAAGTCGAAACACCAATTTTACAGCCTTTGTATGGAGGGGCATCCGCTCGGCCATTTAAAACTCACCATAACACTTTGGATATGGATCTTTTCTTGCGAATTGCTGATGAACTCTATTTAAAGCGTTTGATCATTGGTGGATTTGAAAAAGTATATGAATTCTCGCGCAATTTTAGAAATGAGGGGATGGATCGCACTCATAATCCGGAATTTACAGCTATCGAATGGTATGAAGCATATGTCGATTATTTCTATCTCATGGATCAGGTCGAAGCCCTGTTCAAACATCTTGCGAAAGATCTGGGTCAGAACGTCTTCGAATATAATGATCATGAGATCGATCTCACCAAACCCTTCCATCGGGCCACTATGTCAGAATTGGTTCAACAATATGCAAAGGTCGATCTTTCTACAGCAGATGCTGCAGAATTGTTGAAAGTTTGTAGAAAAAACAGTATTGATACTGCTTCAGATGCCAACTATGGCCAGTTACTGGATGCTTTGTTCGATGCTCTTGTAGAACCGCATCTTATTGCGCCGACGTTTGTTACCGAATATCCAAAGGCGATCTCACCACTTGCTAAAAATAAGCGGGATAGTGACGGGACTTTTGTTGAGCGATTTGAACTTTTTATTGCCGGGAATGAGTTCGCCAATGCCTTTACTGAACTTAACGATCCCATTGACCAGAGAGAAAGATTAGAGGCTCAAGCTGCTCTGAGGGCTTCTGGAGATGAAGAAGCCCAAACACTTGATGAAGATTTTCTGCAAGCAATGGAATATGGGATGCCACCGACAGGTGGTGTGGGTATGGGACTTGATCGATTGGTCATGTTACTAACCGGGAACAGGTCTATCCGGGATGTATTGCTGTTTCCTCAGATGCGTCCTGAATCAACAGGATAGGTCCTGACCCTGACAAGTGTCTTACACTGTCTATTTAGCAACACGTTATCTTTTCGGTAAACACCGGATTCCATTCATAGCATTCATTTCCAGGACTACCATGATTGGTATGGCTCTGGGAGTGACTGCTCTGGTTTTATCATTAGGGATCATGCGTGGATTTGAATCTGTTGTAACAAGCAAAATCATTGGTTTTGATACGCATATCCGTATCGAGAAACTCTTTGAATCCGGGTTCAATTTAAGTGATCAGAAAATTGCTGAAATCTCCAGGATCAAGGGGGTTGAGCAGATATTCAGGATTAGAAAAGCTGAAGTTATGCTTAAGGCAAACGGGATTACAGAAGGAGCCTTGCTTGAGGTCATGCCTGAAGAAGCTCTAAGTCAACTGTATTCTGTCAGCTCCAACTATAGGGGGGGAGAGACAGATCAACCCGGACTCATAATCGGACTGGCCTTAGCGGAACAGCTACAAATTGAGTTGTCAGATCCTCTGCTTATTTATGACCTTGGATCTTTGGTTGATCAAAAGGGTTTCCCATCTATTGCCCGAACTGAGGTCAAAGCTATCTATGAATCAGGCATGGTTGATTATGATAAAAGCTATCTGTACTGCTCGTTAGAGACTATGGATTTGCTTTTTCAAAAAGAAGATGTGACTGATAATTTTGGAATTTTATTATCTGACCTGTCGATCACAAATGAAGTGATGGGCAAAATCGATGAAATATTACCTTATTCACATCTTTCAATTTCATGGAGAGATCGTCATCAAACTCTGTTCAACTGGATGAAAACTCAACAACTCCCCATTTTCGTGATATTCAGTCTGATCATGGTAGTCGCAGTTGTGAATATCGCCAGCTCATTGATCTTGATCATCATGGAGAAACGAAGCGAGATAGGTACACTGCGAGCTCTGGGCACCAGCCGTAAACGGATACGACGGATATTTGCTATGGAGGGCTTGATGATCGGGTTGATCGGAACAGCTCTTGGTTTTGTGCTCTCAATCATACTGACCTGGCTCCAAAGTACATTCGGAATTATTTCTTTACCAAGCGATGTGTATTTTATGGATAAAGTGACTATTGAGATCGCATTTGATGATGTGGCTATAATATCCGGAATCGTCATTCTACTGGCAATCCTATCCTCATTAATTCCTGCTATGCATGCCAGTCGCGTGAAACCAGCAGAAGCATTGAGAAACGAATGAACCAGCTAAACTGGTATATGGCTAAACGCTATTTCTTCGCCAAACGCAGTAATAGATTTGTTAGCTGGGTAGGTGGGATATCCATATTGGGTATAGCCTTGGGAGTCATTGCACTTATCGTCACTATGTCTGTTTTGAATGGATTTGAGGGTGAAGTTACCCGCCGTATTACTAATTTTATTCCGCATCTTGTTATCTCAACTGATGCTGAAATTGAAAATATTAATAGTTTAGTTCCAGAAGCGATTTCGATCTATCACAGTACTGAAAGAAAGGCGCTGCTTGAGGTTAACGATGAGAAAATGGTACTGAATATTCGTGCCATTGATCAGGATAGATGGGAATACCTTGAATATGATCATGGAAACAGTAACGATAAGCCGGGCCGTTTAAAGAGCACCGATATGAGATTACCCGGAATTGTTGTTGGTGCTTCAATAGCGGATAAGTTCTTTTTGACCATTGGAGATACGATTGTAGTGAAAAGCCCATTGGATGCACAATCGGGTCTTTTCAGGATACCTCAACGGCATTTTGTCATTACGGGCACCTTTAGATCAGATATCTTCGATTATGATCGTAGTCTGGCAATAATAGGATATGCTGAGGGCCGAAGACTATTCAAATCAGTCGGCGAAGCGGTCATTCACGTTCAATTGGATGACTTTGATAATGCCAGATCCATCCAAACCAGATTGAATGAAGCACTTCCAGGAGTTGAGATCAAAACGTGGTATGATCAGCATAAGACTCTTTTCGATGCAATGCGAATGGAAAAATGGGGCAGTTATTTAGGCTTGAATATGATAATACTGATTGCTGTTTTTAATATTGTCAGCACTTTGATGATGATGGTTTTAGAGAAAACAGGCGATATCGGTATTCTCCGGATCATGGGTGCTCGAGGAGCAAATATAAGGCGAATATTTAATCTCCAGGGCTTTATCGTTGCTTTTCTGGGGGTGGTTCTGGGTATGGTGATTGGCGCTTTACTTGTTTTGAGTCAGCTGCATTGGGGGTGGATCACTTTGCCTGATGATATTTATCTTATTCCTGTGCTGCCGGTTGAGATTTTCTGGAATGAAGTATTCATTGTTGGCTTTGTTGCCTTTGCCATTGTTTTGCTCTCGATCCGTTATCCTTCCGGAAAGGCGGCAAAACTGATGCCCCTGGATGCCATTAATTATAAAAGGTGAGTTATGGATACAATTCTTCAGGTTATTGATATCAATAAGAGCTATTCCGGAGTTGGAGAAAGTCTGGAGGTGCTTCATCAAATAAATTTCAGTATGGAAAGAGGAGAGATCGTTGCCATTAACGGACCTTCAGGTATTGGAAAAACTACCTTACTTAACATTATTGGAACTCTGGATGAAGCTGATTCCGGGGACTTGATCATTTCAGGCAAGCACCCCCATCACTTCGATGATGATCAATTGAGTAAATTTCGGGCAGAGAACCTCGGGTATATCTTCCAGTTTCATTATTTACTGCCAGAGTTTACCGCTATGGAAAATGTTCTTATCCCGGCCAAGATCATTGATCTAAATAAAAATGAGGCAAATGAACGGGCCAAAGAACTGCTCGAAGCAGTAGGGGTTTATGAAAGACGCAATCATAAGCCTTCTCAATTGTCTGGAGGAGAAAGACAAAGAGTTGCCGTAGCGAGAGCTCTGATGAATCGTCCGGAACTCGTTCTGGCGGATGAACCAACTGGAAATCTAGACCCTGACAATGGGAAACGTCTGATTGACTTGATCAAAAAAGTACGAACTGAGTATAGCCAGTCATTCTTGATCGCAACCCATAGCCGATCATTATCAGCTGCATGCGATAGAGTTTTCTCTTTGAGATAAATAAAATCCCTTCACATTGTTTTATTCTCATGGGATTTCACCCTATATTACTCCGTGTTGAAAAGAAAAAATATTAAGGATATAAATTGAAAGCAAATTTTCATAAAAAATTACAAGCAGTGATCCAACTCTCAAAAGAGGAAGCGATTCGACTGGGCCATGCATATATTGGATCTGAACATTTATTGCTGGGTATTTTCAGGCAGGGAGATAACAAGGTTATCGATATACTGCAGTCTCTGAATATCGAGCCTAACGAAATTAAGAATCACATAGAAAGTCATATACGAACCTCTGGTGGAACGATGGTGCTTGGCACTTTGCCATTCACGAAGAGGGCTGAACGAATCCTGAAAAACACCTATCAGGAAGCACGTGACCTGAATGCTGACATCGTTGATGTAGAACATCTATTACTGGCAATACTAAGGGAGCAGGAGGGAATTGCAGCTGACATTCTTGCACAATTCAGCATCGATTATGAAATTGTCAGAGATGAGATGGAGTTTTCACCTGAATCAAGTGAGCGTGATGCGGATAATGCTAAAGGGAAACCCCATAGTAAAACTCCTGCATTAGATCACTTTGGACGTGATATGACATCTGCTGCCCGTGCCGGGAAGCTTGACCCTGTTATTGGTCGCGATAAAGAAATCGAGCGGGTGGCCCAAATTCTCTCTCGGCGTAAAAAGAATAATCCTGTCCTGATCGGTGAACCCGGAGTTGGTAAAACAGCGATTGCAGAAGGATTGGCTTTGCGCATTATTGGCAAGAAAGTACCACGTATCCTACTGAGTAAACGAGTCGTCTCCCTTGATCTTGCTGCCCTTATTTCAGGAACAAAATACCGGGGTCAATTTGAAGAGAGAATGAAGGCTGTAACTACTGAACTAGAAAAGAATGATGACATAATCCTATTTATTGATGAGCTGCATACTATCGTTGGAGCTGGCTCTGCAAGTGGTTCAATGGATGCCAGTAATATGTTTAAGCCGGCATTGGCTAGAGGTGAACTCCAATGTATTGGAGCTACTACGCTTGATGAATATCGAAAATATGTTGAAAAAGATGGTGCTCTGGAACGTCGTTTTCAGAAGGTTATGGTTGAACCGCCTTCAAGAAAGGAAACCCTGCAGATTTTGTACGGCTTAAAAGACCGTTATGAAGCACATCATAATGTTCAGTATAGTGACGAAGCACTTGAAGCGTCTGTCTCATACTCCAGCCGATACATACAAGATAAGTTCCATCCTGATAAAGCTATCGATGTCATGGATGAATCCGGGGCAAGAGTGCATCTTGCAAATGTGGATATTCCCAAGAATATTGTAAAATTGGAAGCCGAACTTGATAATCTAAGGATTCGTAAGGAAGATGTTGTTCGCAATCAGGAATTTGAATTGGCTGCATCTCTGAGGGATGATGAACGTAAGCTTACTCAGAAATTGGTAGAAGCCAACAAGGAGTGGAATACAGCCATGAAGATTGACCCTCCAGTGGTCAAAGTGGAAGATATTGCTGCAGTTGTATCACTTATCACCAGTATTCCCATTCAGAACGTAGCTGAAAGCGAAGCAGAACGCCTTTTAAAGCTCGAGTCAGAGATTACTAAGCATCTCATAGGGCAGGAGCATGTCATCAAGGCTATGGCCAAGGCACTCAGGCGAGCCCGGAGTGGTTTCCGTGATCCCAGAAGACCAATCGGATCTTTCCTATTCCTGGGACCAACCGGTGTTGGGAAAACCGAAATGGCCAAAGTGCTGGCCAAATATATCTATCAGAATGAAAAGGCATTGGTCAAAATTGATATGTCAGAATACTCTGAACGTTTCAACCTTAGTAGACTGATCGGGGCACCTCCCGGATATGTCGGGTACGAAGAGGGTGGTACGCTCACAGAAGCAGTGCGTCGCAACCCATATAGTGTTGTGCTATTTGATGAAATTGAAAAAGCACATCCAGAAGTATATAATATGCTCTTACAGATCATGGATGAAGGGCAGTTAACCGATAGTCTGGGTCATACAGTGGATTTTAAGAACTGTATTTTAATCATGACTTCGAATCTTGGTCTTAAGAATCTTTCACAGCCTGGCATCGGGTTTAATCGCAAAGATCAGAAGGCTGTAAATGATGAACAGCGTTCTAAGATCATGAAAGAAATGAAAAATACCTTCAAACCCGAGTTTATTAATCGTTTGACTGACTCACTTGTTTTTAACTCTCTGACTCGTAAGGAATTAATAAAGATAGTTGACCTTATTCTCGCCGATGTCAGCAATTATGCCAATGAGAAAGATATTAAGATAAAACTGAATCCGGCAGCTCGAGCATTGATAGTTGACCAGGAGATTGAAAGTGAGTATGGTGCTCGTCCTTTGCGTCGTATCATTCAGGATATGATAGAGGATAAAATTGCTGAAATGACTTTGAGAGGAGAACTAAAAGCCAAATCTACAGTTGTAGTCTCTGTCATGAGGAAGGCATTAAAATTTACCGTAAAAAGTGATATACAGAAAAAGACAGCGGTTAAAAAGGCGTCACTGAATCGAGAGTGAAAAGGACCTTGTCATCAGAAGCTGTAAACCCGATTATAATAATCCCGGTCTATAATGGCCGGGATTCTCTTTTAAAACTAATCCATCATATTGATCTGTTCGCAAGGTATCCGATCCTGATTATTGATGATGGGTCCACTGATGGTTTAAGTGAAAAACATTTTAAAAAAGCCATTTATCTGAAACACGAAATAAACCGGGGGAAAGGTGCTGCTTTAAAAACGGGATTTAAGCACGCTCGAGAACTGGGATACAGTCATGCCCTGACACTTGATGGTGATGGACAACATGATCCTATGCTTATTGAAACCTTCATAGAGCATACTCGAAAGTGTCCGAACGCTCTCATCGTTGGGGAACGTGATCTTGTAAATCTTACAATGCCTCTGCATCGGAAGCTCTCAAATAACATAACCAGCCTGATATTGTCTTTGCGAACTGCCAGACGAATTCGTGACAGTCAAGTTGGTTATCGCTGTTACCCCCTGAAGGACAAGCGATTATGGATATCAATTGAAGATGGGTTCCAATTCGAATCAGCTGTATTTTTTAATATCGCAAAGCTGCATTTGGAGTTAATCTGGCAGCCAATACCAGTGATTTATGGTGATGAGGACAGTCATATGAATCTGGTAGTAGATACTTTGCGATTCATTAGAACATTTTTCAGGAGTTTCATGTGCTAGAGTCTGTTATTCAATTTTTTCAAGAATTTATACAGGATCCACGCTGGATAACCTTTCTGCTTGCCATGACTCCCATTGGCGAATTGCGAGTGGCCTTACCCTGGGGAATCACATTTGGTGAAATGCAGTGGTACGATGCATACATATGGGCAGTTGCCGGAAATTTCATAGTTTCAATTCCAATCGTTCTTTTGTTGGGTCCTATTTCAAGATTTCTAATGCAATGGTCAATGGGAGAGAAGTTCTTCAATTGGTTATTTGCCAGGACAAGACGTAAAGGAAAAATGATCGAGACTTGGGAATTTTTTGGTTTGGTTATCTTTGTCGGAATACCTTTACCGGTTACTGGAGCCTGGACAGGCGCCACTGCAGCTTTTTTATTTGGATTGTCACACAGAAAGTCGTTTCTGGCGATTTTCATTGGTCTGTTGATGAGTGCTACTATTGTAACGATAATTACAACCACCGGTGTTAAAATATTTAGTTGATTTAAGAGGGGAGTTATTATTCCAATTTACCTTTTGCGATCAATGAGTTGATATGATATACTATCGCGCTTTTTAGGCATTTCGGGGTGTAGCGCAGCCCGGTAGCGCGCTTCGTTCGGGACGAAGAGGTCGGAGGTTCAAATCCTCTCACCCCGACTGGTAGATTTTGTAGCGCGGATTCAAATCCGCGCTTTTTATCCGCCTCCGTCCCGACAGTATCGTCGGGACTACGGCGCGATG
>JAUVKO010000031.1 GCA_030596225.1 Fidelibacterota bacterium | reverse complement strand
ATCGCAAGGTAGAGCCCGACTTCTGTTGTCTAGTCAGGATCGGTTTCTGATGTCCTCCTGTTGGATGTGACACCTTTATCAATGGGTATTGAAACTCTTGGTGGTGTTTGTACGCGACTGATTGAGCGAAACACGACGATTCCCACTAAGAAAAGTGAAACATTTTCTACTGCTGCTGACAATCAAACCCAGGTTGAGATCAATGTACTTCAGGGGGAGCGACAGATGGCTGCAGACAATAAAACACTGGGTCGGTTCGTTTTGGATGGGATTCCACCTGCACCTCGCGGTATGCCTCAGATAGAGGTTACCTTTGACATTGATGCCAACGGTATTATGCACGTCTCTGCTAAAGACAAGGCTTCCGGGAAAGAACAATCAATTCGAATTGAGGCTTCCAGTGGTTTGACGGATGCTGAGAAAGAGGAAATGATCCGGGATGCTGAGAAGCATGCTGAGGAAGATACCAAGGCTCGCGAACTGATTGACATCAGGAATCAGGCTGATGCACTGGTTTACCAGACCGAGAAGAATCTGAAGGAGTATGGTGAAAAAGTTCCAGCAGATATAAAATCACAGATCGAGGAAAAAGTGGAAACGTTAAAATCTGCTCAGCTCGGATCTGATAAGGGCGCAATAGAAGCTGCAGTGGCTTCTCTCAATGAAGTCTGGAATAAAGCATCAGGATCAATGTATGAGGCCAGTAAAGAAGAAGGCAGTCAAGATGCATCCACTGACAGCAGCGAAGATTCCAAAAAAGCTGCTAATGAAGAAGAAGTAGAAGAAGCTGACTTCGAAGTGGTCGATGATGAGGATGCAAAGAAATAACTAAACAGCGAACTTGACTCCATTTTCAAGTTCATTTATAATAAAAACAATGATCAGGAAGCCATAATTGGTGACCTGGTCATTGTTGTTTTGACCGACAATGCTAAGCAAAAGAATGCACTTCTAATTCAAACAGCAACAATAATCAATAATTTCGATATAGCTTTATTCAAAAATAGCAGTATAAATCCATGAACTCTTCCAGCTCTAAGTGGTAGAAATATCAAAATATGGCAGTAAATTCAAGGCTAATTAAAGGAGTTGGATAGGGTATGAAAAAGAGGGTTGCACAATGGATTGGAGGGGTGGTGCTAATTGCCATTGCTGTTCTGATCTATCTCATTCTCTATCAGACCCACCTGTTTTCTGCAATTACGATGAGTACACTGAATAAGCACCTTCTAAATCCCAATAATATCTCTGTTCAGGGTGACCTCAAGGGAAGTATACTGGGTAAACACTTCGGTTTTCACCAACTAAGGATATTAGCAAATCAAAAAGCTGATACATTATTTACAGCCAATGAAATTCGACTGGCAGGTTGGACATGGGATTGGGATAAAAATGAGTTCACCATTGAAAACCTGAGAACCAATCAGTTTAGATTTAACACTCAGAACCTTGATTCTCTGAAATATCCAAAATCACCAGATTCTAAGAGGGGCGCCTTAATAGTTCAACAATTCACTGCGGTCAATGGTGGTCTTGTTTTTAAGATGAAAGACTCTCTGCAAACTATCCAGATCGAAAATCTTAGTGCAGACCTTTGGTTCATCGATGGTTTTACGGGGGTAAGGGTGCATACTGTTGATGTATATGCACCAATGTTTGCACTGGACACACTTAAGTTGTCCGGTTCAGTAGGGGTGGATATTCAGAGAGCTATTAATGTGGATCTACTCCAAATAGTATCACCAAATCTGAATCTGACTGTCAATTCACAGATATCTGATGCTAATATTTCAGCTCACGTGCAAGGAGTCAGAGTGACTCCTGCAGCCATCAGCAATCTCAAACTACCATCAATATTATCTGATCCATTATTTGATTTTAACCTGATCTTCGATTGGGATGGAGAAAAATTAAAAATATGTGGTCCTGGGACTATTTACCATAATAATGCGGTGTTACCCTTTGACCTTAGTTCTTTCGTTCATAGCCCCGATGGAGAGTCTTTAACGCTTATGCTAGGGACTGAATTAAGCAATATGCACATTTCATCCCAGCGAAACGCATTGGGGCATGTAAAGGGAATAGTAGATATCTTTCGTATCGATTTGAATCCATTTATTCAGATAGATAAGCTGAGCTTAAAAGAACCTATTGGAAAAATCTCTTTTGACTATAGAGAGGACGTGTATTCTATAGCCACCAGACTGCAAACATTTGTGTTGAATGAACAGCATTTTGATTCATTCACATCCGATATCTCATATGCTGCTTCAGGTAAAATCGATATTTCAAAAGGTTCTTTCACTCAGGCACAAAACCGTTTAGACATCTTTGGATCTGTCTCAAAAGACAGTCTGGATCTCCGCGGAAGCGTATATCTCACAGCATTTTCAGCCCCGCAAGGGATTAATGTCAGCAAGCATATTGAAGGACTGTTGACGAGTGAGTTCATAATCTCAGGCAGTCCCCGTAATCCTTGTCTTTCCGGCGAGTTCAAGCCGGTTGATCTTGCTTATACCAATAATCTCAATCTAACAGGACTGGGAAAATATGATTTTATAATTCAAAATAAAGTCCTTCGAGGTGATATCGCCCTGTATGGAAACGAGGGATCCCTTCGGGGAGATAGTTTGCGTTCCTATAGCATATCAGCTCACCTCACGGATCAAGGATATGAAATTGACGATTTTCATTTCCAGGGAATAAATAATCTCATTTCCTTAAGTGGCAGATTTGGATCTAAAGGGATTGACATCAATAAAATGAATATAATTATTGATAATAACAATCTAAGACTGGTTGATACCCTGCAAATCCGAAGAACCTCTGACGGTATCTACAAATTTCCTGAAAGTGTATTAGCCTTTAATATGGGAGGAATAGCACTGCAGGGAAGTTATGCTGCAGAATCTGGTCTTGCTATTGCAGCTGATTATGAATTTATTGAGCTGGCTCAAGTGATGGATTTCATAAGGATTGATCAGTCTTTTGAGGGACTTGCCAGTGGTAGTGCTCAAATCAGCGGCTCACTGACTAACCCGATCATCCATACCAAATTAGACCTGCTTAATGGACTGACCCTGGGATATCCCAGTGATTCTGCAAAAATAGATTTGACACTCAGCAGTCACTCTGTCATTAGTCATCGGATAGATTTACATAAAAGCGGCGGTACACTTAATCTTATAGGCCAATTGCCATGGGGTTACAAAGTGAAGAGGCAACAGATCAGGAATACAGCACAAAATTTCTCCATTAATCTGGACAATTATCAACTCCTTGATCTTAAGTTTACATCCATTATTGGTTTTCCGATTTCAGGACGTGCAACAGGAGGTCTTTCGATCAGAGGAACACCGGAAACTACTAAACTTGATGGACAGATCAATATCACAAATGCTACATTTGACACACTAAGTTTCTCAAAAGCCTACACCGATTTTGTCTACGAGGATAACTTGCTTACGTTCGATTCTCTGTCTATGGTAAGTCCCTGGGGATATGGAAATGGCACTGGTTTTATGCCTCTCTCTTTAGATTTAATAGCTGCTGATCGAATGGCTTATTCCAATAGAGACATAGGTATAGACTTTGAATATATTCTGAGTGAGATGCCTTTTCTAAGCTCTTATCTTTCCTTTATTGATGGAATTAAAGGTGATTTTATTGGTGATCTATATTTTAGAGGTCCCATGCTAGCGCCTATACGTAGCGGCAAGATCCGTGGACATAATATTTATCTGGAATTATCAGATTTAGGCAATCCGATCACAGATGCACATTCTGAAGTTACTTTGCTTGATAATACTCTGACCATCGATCACTTTTCGGGACGTATGCTGTTTTCAGAAGGTTCAACTCTAAATTCTCAAGGTGTAGTTAGTCGAGCAACTACATTCTTTGGTGATCTTATTGGTGTGAAGACAGCCCAAAATTACACCGGAGTTGTAACTGCTAAAGGCAATATAGACCTGCAATCCTTTTTTCACCCCTATTTTGATGTAAACGTAAAAGCAAATGAAGTGTACTACAGATCTGCTGACGGCATGATCGAAGCTATTGCAGATGCGGACCTTAAGCTTATTGGTCAGGACACATTGGATGTCACTGCCGTAATGCCAGTAAAGAGAGCGATTTATTATAGTAATTTTGAATTCGTAGAAGCATATCAACAAACCGTATCTCAGACTGACAGCAGTATATTCAGATATAATCTGAACACTCAATTTGCAAGTGACCTGCTCATCTCTAATGATCAAATGGAAGCAGAGTTCGAGGGTGAACTGTGGCTATTAGACTATGGTGATGGTATTCTACGCTTTACTGGAACTCTGACAGCCCGGGAAGGTGGTAAGTTCTATTATGTTGGTAATGAGCTGACCATAATCGAAGGTGAAATTGTATTTCAATCTGTTGACTTTAATCCACAGCTTAACATGGAAGCTGAAATCGAGATTGATGGTGAGACAGTTGTGCTAACCCTTAGCGGTGATATGAATGAACCTGAATTGGTGATTAATGCTGAAAATACTAAACTAACGCAGAGTGATGTACTTACCTACCTTGCTATCAATCAAAAATTGGTAGAGGTGGGCTTTGACACGAAATCAGCATTAAATCCGGTAATTAGCTATTCTACATTATTGGTCGAAAAGGAACTTTCCAAAATTGGACGTGAGATCACCGGGCTTGATATTTTGAATGTCGGTATTGACCTGGGTTCAGATACAACAGGTGTTTCCAGACTCAACAGATTTCAGGTAGGACAGAGGCTCTCAAAGAATTTAATCGTAACCTATGAAGGGGCGCTTCAGCCTACTGATGGTGAATCAGACTATGATTTTGGTTTGGAATATCGGATCAACCGTAACGTATCTGTCACGAGCAGGGTGAATCAAAACGGGGAGGTTGAGTTGAATGGGAGGTTGAGATTTACCTATTAAGATCAATTCTCGTTCTGCTTATGCTGACTTTTGTCTTTTCGCTAAGCTCAGGAATAGCCCAAACCGTCTATGAATCTCCGGAAATCGTTGATATAAATATTTCCGGGAATGATCACCTTGCCACTTCAGACTTATTGGCTCAGCTTCATTTAAAAGAAAAGAGACTTTTTAGTGCCGGGAGTTTCTATAATCGTCACCAATTGCTTAGAGAAATTAAGCAAATCGAAAATTATTACACCAAGCACGGTTTTCTTGATGCAAAAGTCACGGATTCTCTTAGTACGAGTGAGAACAATGAGATCAGTATTTACCTTAAAATTGAAGAGGGAAAGCAGTACTATCTGCGCGATGTGAGTGTGTCGGGGAATAAAGTATTCTCCAGCTCAGAATACCTGGATATCATGGAACATCAGGCAGGATCTGGTTTTAACACTTTCCTGATTCGTGAAAATCTCTTTAAAATGGTTTCTCTATACAGGGACAATGGTTATGCCCTGATCGAGATACAGGATAGCGTTGTGGTTGATGATTCAGTAAGCTATTACATCAAAGTCAAAGAAGGTCCTAAGCTAAACATTGGTGAAATTAGCATACCTGAAATACCACAGATATCAGGTCATGTGATTCGTCGAGAGATCATTGTGAAACCGAGTGATGTTTTCAATATGACCAATATTGAGGAGTCCAAAAGGCGTCTGTATGAGACCAGTTTGTTTAATAGTGTCAATATCAGGATGGGAAAGGTCGATCTAGATACTGCGACAATCAATCTGGATGTTGATGTAGTCTCTGCTAAGTTCAGAGGTTTTGATATGAATTTTGGTGTTAAACAGGGTTTTGTGGATGAAGCAGTGCATGCTGATCCGGTTCTCAGTGTCGGATTATCCGGCAGTTGGTACCATAACAATCTTTTTGACAGCAGTCGCCGGATTCGGATACAAGCTAAGATCAGTTCGATCTATCCCGCTATTGTGATCCCTCAACAATTCAAGTTGGACTTTTTCTATGTAGAACCCTGGTTAAATAAGTTCAGACTGCCTTTTACCATTAATCCATTTTACCGATTTATTGATAATAAACGATCAGGTTTCAAGAATACGGCCTATGGACTGCGAGCAATCATGACCTATCGCTGGTTTAGAAAGATAAAGGTCCAGTCCCTTGCTGAATGGAGTCGGTCCAATAGTGAAGGCACACCGACCGAAAGCGATATTCCTTACGAAATGGCTCGAAAAGTGGGTTTAAAATTCACATGGGATGAAAGAGATAATTTTTTCTACCCTCATCATGGTTTCAAAATGGTGATCGAGCCTGATATCGTAGGCTATTTTCTCAAGGGAGAGAATAATTATATGCAACTCCAAACCTCTTTTAGTTCTTATTGGAATATCTTCGCTGATGTTGTATTCGCCCATAATACCAATCTGGGAGTAGCGATACAGAAGGATCAGGATGTGGCGATCCCATATGAAAAGCGTTTTTTCCTGGGTGGTAATTCCAGTATTAGAGGATATGAACAACAGATGTTGGGTCCTATGACTCCTTTAGGTGAACCGGTGGGAGGCAACTTCCGATTTTATACAAATTTCGAATTCAGATTTCCTATTTACGGCTATCTTGGAGGAGAAGCATTTGTCGATGTTGGGCATCTATGGTCAGAGATTGAGGATGCGAAATTATCTGAATTAAGAACCGCTGTTGGAATAGGGCTTACCATTGAAACTCCCATTGGCCCGGCACGTATTGATTATGGAATACCTGTAGGAGCTAATGCAGAGACAAATATTGGTCAAACACACATTGCTATAGCATACGTCTTTTAGAAAAATTATAATGCAGGGAACATGAAACCTGAAGGAAAGTAGAATTAGCCATAAAGAACTAAAGAAATCTGGTTATTGATAGTATGAAATATTTGAATCAAATCGAGAAGGCAAAACAAGAGGGAAGATGAGAATGCAAAAGTTTTTACTAACAGGACTTATCGTGATAAGCTTAATACTGAGTTCATGTGGAAAATCATACGATGAATACATGACACAGGGAAGTGAATTCAAAACCGCAGAACAATATGAGCAAGCGCTTGAATCATACGACAATGCGATTAAACAAGCTGAAACAGGCGAACTAAGGATCTCCGCAAATATAGAAGCCGGAAATCTAGCTTTTCAATACTTGAAGGATGTGGATAAAGCTGATCAATATTTTCAGGCTACCCTGAATGATGTATCCACATATTCAGTCGGGGATCTGCGTGATTTGGCAAAACAAGCCCTGACAGCCCAAGCGAATAAAGCTGCTGTTAAAATGTATAAACTATGGTTTGAGAAATTCCAGGATGCCCCCAATATAATTACTGTTAAATATGAATTTGCTGAGGTTTATCATAAAAATATTCGAGATCTTAGAAATGCAATTATTAGCTATGATGAGATCGTATCAGATTACCCGGATTCTGAACAGGCTCCTAAAGCATTGTTCTCCATTGGATATATCTATGCCAATGAATTAGGTGAAAATGATTCAGCGACGAAATACTATTCACAATTCCTGGAAAAATACCCCAATCATGAGATGGCACCCTCAGTTGAGTTCGAATTAAAATATCTTGGAAAATCACTTGAAGAGATACCTGAGTTGCAACATCTACTTTCCAAGACTTCGTAATCTACAGGATTTTCGACTATGACATTTGATCTTACACAACTTAATGAAAAGATTAAGGATAAAAGCCTATTCCTTAAAACTTTGGAAGCCGAAGCTGCAAAAGTCATTGTTGGGCAACAGGGCATGATTCGTCGAATACTCATCGGATTACTTTCCAATGGCCATATTCTTATAGAGGGAGTGCCCGGACTTGCGAAGACACTCACCATTAAGACCATTGCAGAACTGATTAACACTAGTTTTAATCGCATCCAGTTTACGCCAGACCTTTTACCTGCTGATTTGCTGGGAACCTTGATCTACAATCAGAAAAACGGTGAGTTCAATGTCAAAAAGGGACCTTTGTTTGGCAATCTCATATTGGCTGATGAGATCAATCGGTCTCCAGCCAAAGTTCAGGCTGCTTTATTGGAAGCTATGCAGGAAAAACAAATAACTATCGGAGATACGAGCTATAAGCTGGAAGAACCGTTCCTTGTACTGGCAACTCAGAATCCCATTGAACAGGAAGGGACCTATCCTTTACCTGAAGCCCAGGTAGACCGCTTTATGTTGAAGATCAAAGTTGACTATCCTCAAGAAGAGGAAGAATTTGAGATCATCAAGCGTATGGCTCATCCAGAACCAAAATTTAAGATCAAACCGGTTGTCAAGAAAAAGGATGTTCTGGATGCTCGCAAAGTTGTGGATGAGATCTACATCGACGATAAAATATTTAAATACATTGTTTCCATAGTGATGACAACCAGAGATCCGGGCAGAGCAGGTCTATCTGATCTTGAACCACTCATTGAATATGGTGCCTCACCTCGCGCATCCATTAATCTGGCACTTGCAGCAAAGGCCAATGCATTTATCAATCAACGAGGTTATGTAACTCCGGATGATATCAGGGCGATTGGGATGGATGTTCTGAGACATAGGGTATTGGTTTCCTATGAAGCAGAGGCAGAAGAAGTCAGCAGTGAGGATATTATCCAACGGATCTTTGAAGTAACTGAAGTTCCGTGATAACTCGCCCGGGCTTCTATTTCAATCATTGATAACTGATCATTATTTCATACTGAATGATGTATTATGCTGAATCGTGATCTATTAAAAAAAGTAAAGAAAATTGAATTAAGCACCCGCCATCTGGTGAATGAGGTGTTCGGGGGTGAATACCATTCTGTTTTTAAAGGCAGGGGAATGGAATTTGCCGAAGTTCGAGAATATTCTCCCGGTGACGAAATAAGAACCATTGATTGGAATGTATCAGCCAGAACCGGTGTTCCCCATGTGAAATTATTTGAGGAAGAACGGGAGCTGACAGTAATGATCATGGTGGATGCATCTGCTTCAGGTGCTTTTGGTACCCGGGTTCAGATGAAACGAAATTTAGCAGCTGAATTGTCCGCTGTTCTTGCGTTTTCGGCTGTAAAAAATAATGACAAAGTCGGATTGATCATATTTACTGACCGGGTTGAAAAGTACATACCTCCCAGAAAAGGTCGTTCTCATGTGCTACGAGTGATCCGTGAAGTATTAAATCACGAACCACAACATCAAGGTACAAGCATTAATACTGCTTTGGAGTTCATGAATCGTGTTCTTCGAAAACGCTCAGTTATTTTTTTAATCTCTGATTTTCTGGATACTGATTATGATAGAAGTATAAAACAGACCAGTCGTCGCCATGATTTACTTTCCTTCCATCTCCAGGACCCCTGGGAAACAAAACTTCCTAATTTAGGGCTGATCCAACTCCATGACGGGGAGACCGGAGAAACATCTTTAGTGAATACGGGCAAAGCCTCTCTGCGAAAAGCATATCAGGAACAAGCGAAGTTACGCATGGATCAGTTACAGGCATTTTTCAAATTAAATGGTCTTGATTACCTGGTCATACGCACGGATATCCCTTATGTCGATCCATTGATCAGTTATTTTAGAAAACGAGCCACGAGGAATCGGTGATTCTTAAATTAATCTTCTTCACGCTCATTATTGGGACACAATCACTCTTTGGTATAAATTATGACTTCAAAGCTGATAGTCTTCGTGGATCTCTAGGGGATATCATCACCTTTGGGTGGAATATTGAGCATGATCAAGCAAGTGAACTAAGCATTGGTAAAATAAGCCTGGATGGTACCGGTATTGAGCTACTGGGTCAGAAACAGTCAGAAACTGCATCAGGAACCAACCTAGAGCTCCAAACAGCTGTATATGATTCTATTGGTATCTATCAGTTCCCCCCATTGGTTGTTTATTTAAAGGGTGCGAATGCAATTGATAGCCTGCTTCTACCTGGTCCAGATCTCGAGATCTATTCTATACTGACTATCAGTGATACTACCTTTCGGGATATTAAAGGTTTGCACAGAATAAAACTGCCATTCAACCTGGTTATTCTGATTTGGCTATGTGCTTTTGGAGTTGTTGTCTATCTGATATACTATCTGATCAAACGCTACAGTAAACGATCCAGAGAAGTAATTGATACTAAGATCATCATTCCACCTGAGCAAGCCCATATCATTGCCTTAAGGGATCTAGACAAACTTAAGCGCTCTAAATACCTGAGTTTTGAGCAATATAAGGAATTCCATTCTGAGCTAACCAGAATATTAAGACAGTATTTCGAAAATCGCTATCTTATTGATGCTCTGGAGCTTACAACTTCTGAGTTCATGCTGAAAATGGAATTGATTGTTGAATTTAATGAATATGCTTTAATGACACGCGAGATTCTTGAAACAGCAGACTTGATCAAGTTTGCCAAGAGATCAAGCAATGAACTCAAATCCGGCGAAGCATTAAATTCTGCTTTTATTATTATCTACCGCACTAAGCTGAAAGAAGATCTTGAGCTTACAAACTGAGCTCCTTCAGTTTCATTTTCTTTAATAATATTTGATTTAAAAATAGTACTGGAACTGTAGTTCGAGCTTGGCTCCCAAGCTTAGGTCGCCTGGTTTAATCTCTCTGCCTGGATGGGTTTCATAATCCAGATGCAAAGGGAAGATATAGCCGCCCCTTAGCTTGAGAATCGAATTTGATGTTAAAGCTGTCTGTATTTGAAGATCGATATGGTCTAGCACAAAACTGTTGATCTTAATTTCCTGGATGGATAGATCGGTCAAAGGGTTAAATAATTGAAAAATGTAATGCCTTTCGTAAAAACTCCCTTTGCCTATATATAGTGAATTTTTAATACCTATTTCAATCCTATCCCTAAATCGCCTTTCAGCAAAAATGCCAAGATTCAGGAAAGAAAGATTCAGCTCAACTTTTTGATAATAACGAGCACCACTAAGCTGAGTAAACAGGGATCCAAAGGGAGACGCAAGTACATAACTGCTCAAGTCTCCTTGAAATTCCCTGTAGGTAAGAGATATATCTAAATCTTTCGTCATAAATTCCAGTTTTAGCTTCTGTTCCTTTTGATCAAGGGCAAATATTTTGCCGATAATGTCTTCCAGCTTCTCCATATCAGCATTGACAGTATCCATCGATGTACTGAATCCTATGATAAAGCTGGAATATTCGCTAATTGGATAATTATAACTGAATTCAAAGCTTGAATGATACGGTTGTAGTGATAGGGATAGTGCCTCAGTTGGACTTTCCGGGAAATTCACTGGAAGTGCTCCCTTGAGATTAAATATTAGAGAACCTAATTTCGAATGAAGTGTCAATCCAAATCCGGCAAGTGATTGATACCGGTAGATCTTCGTCAGAATATGATTGTCGTCATTCCCAAGTCTAAGATTCCATGATTGCTGGCTTGCTTCAAGTCCTAAACGAAAAGAAATCTTATTCCAATGACGAGCGTATTGGAATTGCAGGTCCTCCAAGCCAATTGAATTCGAAATCTTTAAATCAACCCCAACATCAACATGGGTAAATGGTTTATTGTAAGTAAATCGAATTCCCTCTGAACCGGCTTTTGTCATTTCCACATAGGTACTGCTGTCCTCAATTGCAAAATCATTCCGGGTTTGAAATACTGCGATACCAAGTTTGCTGCTATTTGGTCTGATATGGTCATACTGGAGCTCATAATTGAGTTTATGGAAAGAGAGACTGGAATTATTATCCTCTTTCCAGGAAAAGGGAGTCTCGTGCCTGTACTGCATGGAAATGGAATGTGTATACAGGATATTCTTTTCTGGATTACTGAAGAAAGGAAAACCATCAGAATATTCCAGTGATCTACCTGATGCTGGAATCAGGAAAATCAGCAGTAAAATGTTATACCAATTGCACCTCAAACTTGCACTAAATTTCTGCATCTTTTCCCGTTTTAGTGCACTTAAAATTTTCACCATAGCTACCGCTATGCTTCTAATTGTGAAACTTCTAAAACGAAAAAATATTTTGGACTTATAGTGCACCTTTGAAATACAATTGGTATTACATAACTCCAGATATACTTTGTGTTCATCGTCTTCATGACAACATTTTCCAAGCCAATCGGGAACAGAAAAACATTTTGAATTTATTGCGCAATTTTGAAGTACAAGTTGGTATAATTCTTTTTCAGGCAAAACAAATAGTTCTGGAATAGGTCTTTGGTAGAGTTAGCATGTCGGTGGTTAAATTGATACTCTAATTGTAACTGAATAACATTTGTTTAGTTACAATAAATTCAGATAAAATGTAAGGCAACATCATAATGACAACATTTAAACGAAGATTTAATTGGCGTAGTTTCATCAGTCTCTATATGACTTTTTCCGGTATCATTATCGCTGTTTCAGGAGTGATTCTCTATATTGCTCCTGCGGGGAGGATTGCAAACTGGACAAGCATTCCCATTCTGGGATTAGAGAAATTCCAATGGCAGGCCTTGCATACGAACTTTACCTTTATACTTCTGATCGCTACGGGTTTTCATATTTACTTCAACTGGAAATCGCTCATGGCATATTTGAAAACCCGTATTCATCAAAAAATTCAAATACGTTTGGAGTTATGGGCCTCTTCTATCATAACGTTGGTTCTTTTTGGATTAATACTGATTGAAGTGCCTCCATTTACAACCGTACTTAATTTCGGAGAAAGTGTTAAAGACAGTTGGGCAACACAGCATAATGAACCTCCGGTACCGCACGCAGAAGATTTAACTATTGAGGAACTGGCTCAGACAGTGAATAAGCAGGTAAGCAATTTAATGTCTAACCTGGCAGCAAACGGAATAGATGCTAATAAAAATCAAATTATTAAAGAGGTCGCTGAACGTTACGGTACTACACCCAGCACTCTCTATGAGCTTATGAGGTTACAGAAGAATAATTCAGGCAATTCAAATATGCAAGGCAAAGGCTATGGACGCATGACCCTGCAGGAAATCTGTTCCCGGCTTCAGATAGATACAGATCAGGCTTTACAGCGGCTTAAGGAAACTGGAATATTTGCTCAGGAGTATGAATCAATAAAAAATTTGGCCACGGATAATAATATGAGACCAAATGATCTGGTAAACATCATTACAGGTGTAGGTCAGTCCCAGCTCCTGAAATAGGATTTGACCAAAGATAAATAGAAACAGCAACCGAAATGGTGACTGTTTAGTGTTTGTTTGAAATTCTTGTGTTGAATGAAAGATTTAGTCTAATACCAATTGTACTTCAAAAGAGTCTATATGAATTAAAAAGATGAAGAATGCATAGATTATTTTGAGGTGTAATTGGTATAAGTTGAATCTCATGAGCAGGAGTGGCTTTGGCATCCCAATTCAGAATTGCCTGGACGTCATCTTTGGTAACGCTGGCATTATCCTCAAAGCGCAGCATGTTTTCTAAAAGGATCTTATGGGCGATGGGCAATTGCTTTAGCTTGTCATCAGCATTGAGCTTTGAGAGGGCAAAATATTCGTGATCTTTACCATTGAGATTAAGGGTTGACCGGGTCTGGAAAGTATCCAGAGATCTTGGTTTAATGGCCATGGAAACTCCTGAACTTTATGG
>JAUVKO010000046.1 GCA_030596225.1 Fidelibacterota bacterium | reverse complement strand
GATTTCTTTAAGTAGAGAAGGGGTGTTTTTCATACAAGGCAATAATAAATGTCAGTGTAAAATAATCCTAAAGAAATTGTCGAAAGGTAGTCAAATAATATGTTCAGACGATTCGGTTTAAGCTGACATTCAGCTAAGTGCCTCCTATATTCTTTAGCTATTATCCGCCTGCGCATCCAAGCCCATCCTTTGAATGTTGAAGGGAGGAATGTACAGAGCGTTGACAAGCTACGGCGCGATGTCATCCTGGGAATATAGCGGATAACCGCTTGCCTGCGCGGAGCCGCTTTGGCATAAGCAAGCGGCTCAACCTGTCACGGCGAAGCTGAAAGCGTAGACGGAAAGAGCAGCGCCGGGAGATGATATGAGGAGGCAGGGCTTTTTTTGTTGGTTCATTGCATTAAGTACCTGCAGAGTTTTATATAGGAGGAATTATGGCTGGTAAAAGAATTGTTATTGGAGATACTGAGATTGAAATCCCTGAAATTGGGATAAAAACCTTTATCTACCCTGTTTTATTGTTGCTTCTGGTCTGGATCTTTTTTGCCGGACCATTTTATGTTGTAGATCCGGAAGAAAATGGTGTGGTTCGAACTTTTGGGAAGCTTTCCCAGATCACCCAGCCGGGATTAAGATTCAAATTTCCATGGCCCATCCAGACTGTTGACCTTGTGAATGTTGAGGAGGTCAGGCGACTAGAGTTGGGCTTTCGTACTGTGCGAGCAGGAGGAACCCATAGTTCCGCTCAATACAAGAAGGTGCCTTCAGAGGCTCTCATGCTCACCGGTGACGAAAACATTGTAAGCGTGGATCTTGTCGTTCAGTATAAGATCAAGGATGCAGGTGAATTCCTGTTCCGGGTTGCTGACCCCAAGCGAGCGGTTTCTCATGCAGCTGAAGCTGCTATCCGACAGGTTGTTGGATCTCAGCCGATCGATCAAACCTTGACAACTGGTAAAGCCATGATCGAAGCAGAGGCCAAAGCACTCCTGCAAAAAATTCTTGATGGATATGAGGCCGGTGTGCATATCGCTCAGGTGAAACTACAGGATGTGACACCACCTCAACAGGTGGATGCTGCTTTTAAAGATGTCCAATCTGCTAAGGAAGAAAAAGAAAAGTTGGTCAATGTTGCTTTAGGATACCGTAATGGAATTATTCCCAAAGCTCGTGGAGAGGCGGCCCAAGCCTTTCAGGAAGCAGAGGCGTATAAGCAGAAACGGGTCAAGGAAGCAGAGGGAGATGCCTCACGTTTCAATCAGATGTTGAATGCATATCGTCAGGCAAAAGATGTGACCAAAACCCGTATGTATTTAGAAACTATGGAAAAGATTTTACCACGGATGGATAAATATATTGTGGATGGTAAAGATGCTGGAGGACTGGTGAATGTTCTAAGCCTTGAAAAGGTGAAAGGAGGTACCAAATGAAAAATATAGGAAGTATTATTCTCGCGGTACTCTTGCTCCTCTTTCTCTATGGCGGAGTTATGATCGTGGATGAAACTGAGCAGATCGTAATTGTACAGATGGGAAAACCAGTTCGTAACATCACAGAACCCGGTTTGAATTTTAAAATCCCATTTATCCAATCGGCAACAGTATTTGAGAAACGACTTCTCGAATATGACAGCGCTCCCAATACAATTCTCACCCAGGATAAGAAAAACCTGACTCTGGACAATTATGCCCAGTGGAGAATATCGGATCCATTGAAATTCATGCAGACCATGCGTACTGAAGCGCTGGCTCAATCGCGTCTGGATGATATCATTTACTCAAGTCTGCGTGTGCAATTGGGAACCCATCTCATGCATGAGATCGTATCTACTATGCGCGATTCCCTTATGCACAAAGTGACACGAAATGCAACTCAGACGGCCAACGAGTATGGAATGGAAATTGTCGATGTTCGTATCAAGCGGGCAGATTTGCCGCGTGAGAATGAGCAGGCCGTGTTTGATCGTATGAAGGCTGAACGAAATCGTATGGCCAAGCAATTTCGTTCGGAAGGTGAAGAGGAAGCTGTCAAGATTCGGGCTGAGACCGACAAAGATCGTGAGATCATCCTGGCCGATGCCTACAAGGCAGCCCAGATGGTTCGTGGAGATGGTGAGGCTCAAGCGATCAAGATCTATGCCCGGGCATTTCAACGAGATCCTGATTTTTATGAATTCGTGAGAACCATGGATGCCTATCTGGAGATATTCGATGAGAAAACCAAGCTGGTCCTCACTCCGGAATCAGATTTTCTCAGATATCTTAAAGGAATGAAATAATTCTAGAGAACATTTCATAAACACAATCGTTAAACGCTTACCAAAACAAGGGTGGCTGTCTCGAGACAGACCACCCTTGTTCTTCTTGGCAGGTTCTTCGAAAAGAATTGCTGAGGCTAAATGGCAATCTATATTTAGCGGCTTTTGCAAAAATGTAGTGCTGATGAGATTAAAATGAGGCTCCGATTATGAACATGTTTGCCGATATTCATGCTACCACCATTCTGGGTGTCAGCCATAATGGAAAAGTTGCTCTTGGCGGTGATGGTCAAGTGACCTTTGGTGACACAGTTATGAAACATGGTGCTGTTAAAATCCGTTCGATCTATGACGGAGATGTTTTAGCTGGATTTGCTGGATCCGCAGCAGATGCTTTCGCTCTGTTCGAGAAATTCGAAGGAAAATTAGAGGAATTCAGCGGTGATCTCGTTCGAGCTGCTGTAGAATTGGCCAAAGAATGGCGTATGGACAAGATGTTGCGTAACCTGGAAGCCATGTTGGTTGTCATGGATAGTGAGCATGGTTTGATCATTTCAGGGAATGGAGACGTAGTCGAATCCGATGATGGAGTTCTCTCCATTGGTTCAGGAAGTCCCTATGCTATCGCTGCTGCCCGTGCATTTATTGCTGCCGGGAGGAAATCACCCAAGGAGATTGTTCGTCGATCCCTGGAGATCACAGCAGACATTTGTATCTATACGAACAACAATATTAATATTCTGGAATTGAAATAAGAGATCAATAAATACATGAGCAAATTTTCACTTACCCCCAAAGAGATCGTCCGGGAACTGGATAAATACATCATTGGTCAGGATAATGCCAAGAAGTCCGTTGCCATTGCTTTAAGAAACCGTTGGAGACGCCAACAGGTAACGACAGATATAAGGGATGAGATTGTCCCCAATAATATAATTATGATTGGTTCTACCGGTGTCGGAAAAACCGAGATTGCACGTCGTCTTTCAAACCTGGTTCAGGCTCCTTTTGTAAAAGTGGAAGCCTCCAAGTTTACTGAAGTTGGCTATGTGGGTCGTGATGTAGATTCCATGATTCGTGATCTGGTGGACAACAGCTATAACATTGTCAAAGGAGAACATGAGATTACCGTGCGGGAAAAGGCTGTTGAGATGACTAATGAGCGCATCATGGATCTGTTGCTGCCACCGCTGAAAAATCCAGATAAAGAATCAGATGATTACTTGCGCTATCAAAATACGCGTGAGAAAATGTTCAATAAACTGATGGCGGGTGATTTTGAAGATCGTTCAGTAGAGCTTAAAGTTCAGGAAGATGCCAGCGGCCCCATGATGCAGATCTTTGGACCTTTGGGGATGGATGATATTGGCATGAATCTGCAGGATATGCTGGGGAGCGCTCTACCTAAAAAGAAAAGGACGCGCCGTCTCAGTGTGGCTGAAGCCAGAATTCTATTAATTCAAGAAGAATCACAGAAACTGATCGATGATGAAAAGGTTCAGCATGAAGCTATTCATAGGGCTGAACAAGACGGAATCGTTTTCGTCGATGAGATCGATAAAATTGCCGGAGAACGTAGCGGAGGTGGTCCTGATGTATCACGTGAGGGTGTCCAAAGGGATATCCTGCCCATCGTGGAAGGAAGCATCGTAAAAACAAAATACGGAACCCTGGTCACAGATCACATCTTGTTCATAGCTGCCGGTGCATTTCATAGCTCCAAACCTTCTGATCTGATTCCTGAACTACAGGGAAGATTCCCAATCCGGGTTGAACTTGAGAATCTTACAGAAGAGGACTTCGTTCAGATCCTGACCAAACCGAAATCTGCACTTCTAAAACAGTATATCGCCATGGTCGGGGCTGAGGATGTAAAAATCAGTTTCAATAAGGATGCAATTGCCGAGATTGCCCGAGTGGCATTTGAAGTGAATGAAAGTATAGAGAATATTGGAGCTCGTCGTCTGCAGACGATCATGAGCAGGCTTTTAGAAGATACACTCTTTCAATTACCGGATAGTAGCATCACCAGCATTAAGGTCACAAAATCCATGGTTATCAAGACTTTCAAGGATACCATGGCTGACCAGGATTTGAGCAAATATATATTATGATAAAAGAACAAATTATAATTACCTAAGAAAATGGTAAAACCGATGATAGGTATTGGGTTATTGGGAAAGAGGCTTTTTCGTCTTCGCGAGCGATTCCAAATGTAATGCAGGAAGAGCGTGGCGATCTCAAATCTGAGATTGCTTCGGTCATCCTTCCCTCGCAAAGACTGGACATAATTGGTCCTTGAATCATATGGCAAACCAGTGCCAGCTTCGTGTCATCTCGAATGTAATATTATTAATAAAACAAGACTCCGTTTCAAAGGCGAAGGAGATTAAATGAAGCGAGATTTTTTAGCAGTTACGGATTTTAGTAAAGATGAGATCTTTGAGACTTTTCGGATCGCAAAACAGTTAAAATCTGAGGTAAAGGCTGGCAAAACACATCATTATTTTGCCAATGAGACCATGTCCATGATTTTTGCCAAACCCTCCTTGCGGACCAGAGTCAGCTTCCAGACCGGGATGGCTCAGTTTGGAGGACAGGCACTATATCTGGGGCCTAACGATATCAGTATTGGAAAACGTGAGGCTGTTAAGGATATTGCCCGAGTTATTTCACGTTACAACAATTGGATCATGGCTCGTCTTTTTAAACATGAACATATGCTTGAGTTGGCCAAGTACGCCTCTGTGCCGGTGATCAATGGGCTGACAGATTATAATCATCCCTGTCAGATCATGGCTGATATGCTGACTATTCATGAGCATCGTGGCACAGTTGAAGGTCAAAAAGTTGTCTTTATTGGCGATGGCAACAATGTCTGTAACTCTTTTCTGAATTTTGCCTCAGTAGTTCCCTACCATTTTGTACTTGCTGCTCCGGAAGGTTATGATCCCGACCCTGAAACCCTTTCAAAAGCACAGAAAGCGGGTCTGAGCAAGATCGAAGTTGTTCGTGATCCAATTGAAGCAGCCAGGGATGCTGATGTTCTGTATACGGATGTATGGACTTCCATGGGACAGGAAGCAGAACGTCAAAAACGCTTGAATGATTTCAAGGGATTTCAGATCAATAATAAATTGTTGAGTTATGCTAAATCAGATGCATTGGCTATGCACTGTCTCCCGGCACATTATGACGAGGAGATCACCGAAGAAGCGCTGGATGGACCCCATTCAGTTGTCTTTGATGAAGCAGAGAACCGCATGCACGCTCAAAAGGCGGTGATGGTCATGCTGGCTAATTCTGCAGGTGCTGATATTCAAGTATAGAATGAATTCTAAAGGGTTAAAAAAAAGAGGTTCTGCACGCAGAGCCTCTTTTTTTTAACAAGGTTGGGGTAATGTTTAACTACGGAGTGCGGAAACCAGTCACAGGCGTAAATACATTAATTTCATCAGTATCCTTTGAATAACCAGAAACAAACCAGTAATAGAGAGTGTTTGCACTTAAAGGCGTTGTGGCGTTTGAAGGATATGTAACCGCCATTTCACTCTCAGCCGTTGCGTCAATGGTTTTCTCCCATATGTCACCAGTTACAGAAGATGTTCGGACAATTATTTTATACTTAACAGCACCGTTAACATTATCCCAGTGAAAGGTGGGTGTCAGAGTATCGATGGTATTACCACTAATTGGAGAGTTGAGTGTGGGCACTTCCAAGGGAATGTCAGAAACCGGTCCGGCAGCAGGTGCTTCCAGAACACCACCTTGATCGTATGCAATGAGTTTGTAGTGGTAGGTAGTACCTGGTGTAACATCTTCATCAATGTAGTAATTATTTATGGTTGAATCGAGAAACGAGCTTGCGTTTGTGGCGAATAAATCACTGACATCAGAGCGGTATAGTTTGTAATGTGAAAAATCAGACTCAGTGTTGTGAGTCCAGGTTAGCTCTACGTTTACCTGAAATTCAGTGGGGAGGTTATGTGCCTTGATTTCAAGGTTTTGCGGAGTAGCAGGAGGATTAAGATTTATTGGAGTCACTGACACAGTGTTTGTATATCCGCTTTCATTTCCATCCTCATCGATCGCTGTGATTTTATACGTGTATTCAGTGTCGTAATCAAGTCCGCTATCCAGATAATAATTTTGCTGTACAGTATTAATAGCGGTAAAATCAACTGTGCCATAGCTACGGTAGACAATGTAACCTGCTAGATCATCCTCAGTATTCTCATCCCAGATAAGGTAGACCCCTCCATCACCCGATAGGCCCCCATTATAGTCAAAATTAGCAGGAATTACCGGGGCTTCGACATCATCATCATAAGGGTCACTACAAGACCCCATAAAGATTCCAAGCATTATTGATAATAGTAAAACCAGGTAGCGTTTTGTCATAATAGTCTCCATTGTTTTGGTCAGTTAATTTAAGAAAGACTCTTAGGAATCAAGTGCAATAAATTTTAACTGTGATAAAGAATACATGACAATGTTGTTAAGTGAGAACTTGTCCTCTGGCGTTTCTAGCACTTCGATCGTCTCGATACTGTTTTAAATCCTTCGTCATTAAAATCACTCAACGTCCGGATTTAAATAAACGATCCCTGAGTGATTGCGAAGCAATCATATCGAAGGGAAGTTAACACCCCCTTTTTTAATGGCTTAATCTTCAGTATGCTTTATCGTGTCATAGTATTGATTCTGGAGCGGAATTTTGCCCATTCCATCCGGACGATCCAGAACATAATGCGGCAGAGCATACCCGGGGATTTCCCCTTGCAGTTTACGCAATAATTCCAGCCCTTTTTTAACAGGGACCCGCAGGTGACCAGTCCCCTGAACCAGATCAGCTTGGTGCAGATAGTAGGGCTTAACTTTGATCTCGATTAAACCCATGAATAACTCTTTTAAAACTTGTGCTGAATCATTTACGCCCTGTAGCAAGACACTCTGGTTCAGAAAGGGAATTCCTCTTTGGACCCAAGTGTTAATTTGTTGTCCCGCAATGGTGCTGATCTCATGGGGGTGATTAAAGTGAGTGGAGATCCAGACTGGTTTTTCCAAAGAGGCAATAGTTTGACCCAATTCAGGTGTGAGTCTGTATGGATTGACTGCCGGTAAGCGGGTGTGGATCCGAATCAAACGTAGATGACTGATTTCCTCAAGTCTTTTTAAAATAGTACTAAGTGATCGATCTCCCAGAGTCAGCGGGTCGCCGCCAGTAAGGATGACCTCTTCAATTTCCTCGTGTTGTTTAATATAGCTATAAGCTGCTTGCAGATCTTCCTTACTGGCGTTGTGTGCGGTGTCTCCCACCAGACGTTTTCGAAAACAGAACCGACAATACACCGCACACTGGGCCGTTGGCAGCAATAGAACCCGGTTAGGATAACGATGGATCAGGGTTTTCAACGGCCGCGACCCGCGAGCTGGATTCTCATCGCTAATGGGGTCTTTCAGCTCTTCTGGCTGTATCATTAACTCATGTGAGGAGGGTATGATCTGCCGATAAATCGGATCACTGGCATTAAATTGCTGAATGAGACTAAAATAGTAAGGGGTGATCCCCATTCTGTAATTGGTAGTCAATTCATTGAATTGTCCTGGATCGAATGATGCAGACTGTCCTGCAGAATCCATCCAGCGATTCAAAGTATCTAGATCTTTGCAACTATTCGCGTGCTGCCATTTCCAATCGGTCCATCTTGGGTCATTTGGATCAAAGTTCATATTTGTTAGGGGAATGTAGTAGAGACGTAGTATGCTACGTCTCTACTACAAATCATAATGCCGATTATTCCTCGATAGCTTCCAATAGATACTGTGCAATATCTTTACTGGTGGTGGATGTATCCAATTCTTCAGCTGCAATACCATCATTAATCATGGTTGCACAGAAGGGGCAGGCTGTTGCCACCTCATCTGGTTTAATTGCTTTAATATCATCCATGCGTTCAATATTGATTGTTTTCTCACCAAGGGTTTCTTCCAGCCACATCCGGCCACCACCGGCACCACAACAGAGACCCTCACTGCCGGAACGTGGGAATTCCTCGAGTTGTACACCGGGAATAGCCCTGATCACATCCCTGGGTGCATCGTAGATATCGTTATGGCGACCTAGATAGCAAGAATCATGATAGCTAACTTTGGATGTATTAGTCTTAGTTGGGGCTAATTTGCCTTGTTTTACCAGGTCATCGAGAAATTCCGCATGATGAATTACTTCATAGTTCTTACCCAAAGCCTGATAGTCATTCTTCAGAGCATTTAAACAATGCGGACACTGTGTGATGATCTTCTTAACATCATAATTATCAAATGTATCAATGTTTTGTTGAGCCAACATCTGGAACAAGTATTCATTACCCAAACGGCGTGCAGAATCACCGGTGCAGGTTTCTTCAGTTCCCAGGATGGCATAGTCCACACCGGCTTTATTCAATAGTTTGACCATGGCCTGGGAAACGTCTTGTCCCCGGGCATCGTAGGCGCCGGCACAACCAACCCAATAGAGGTATTCAGCCTTGCCTTTATCTCTCATTATGGGCACATCAAGCTCGCCAATCCATTTTTCACGATCCTGGCCTGATTGTCCCCAGGGATTACCATTTACTTCCAGGTTTTTGAAGGTGGTCACAGCTTCTTGTGGAAATTTGCTTTCCATCATGACCAGATCCTGACGAATACGCAGGATATCCACCATGGGTTCGTTGGCCACGGGACAAACCTCAATACAATACCCACAACTGGTACAGGCCCAAATGGCATCTTCGGTCAAAAGCCAATCAGCCAACCGCTCCTTCGACTCCTGACCTGTTGCCAACTCAGTAATATGATCTCGTATATAATAGCGTTTATTAACCTCAATGGCCGATGGGGAAAGGGGTTTCCCGGTTATATAAGCCGGACAGGCATCCTGACAGCGATTACACATGATACAGGCATAAGCATCCAGAATATCTTTCTGAGGAAGATGTTCCAGAAGGGCAGCACCATACTGCTCCAGCGATTCATCTTCGAAATCAATTGTCTCAAATGAAGCAGCGGTCATTGATTTGTCATTGATCATGTGATTAAGCGGACCCATGAAGAGGTGAGCATGTTTTGTTGTTGGGAAATAGGGAATGAATGCCAGTATCAGTCCAATAGCCAGCCACCATGATGCATGTTCACCAAATACAAGAGCACCGGAACTCATATCCTCCCAAGCCAGTGCCAGGGCAGACGCGGCTGGTTGGAAAACATCGCTGTGAGCTTGAGCCAGTTCAAAGGAGGCCCCCACAAATCGAAACCCTACATGAAAAAGGATAAAGAAAGCCACCAGCGCAGAATCCCGAAAGACGCCACCACGAGCTTTTTCATTGACTAAGACGGTTTCATTAATGTGTAATGCCGGATCATTCTGGATGAAGCGGCGAATGAGAAAATAGACCATTCCCAGCATGACTACGATGCTGAAGATGTCTACAAATAGTCGGTAAAGGTTGCCAATAATAGATTCAGGGAAGAAGTGAAATCCTGGGATCAGTCCATAAAAAATATCGAGAATATTCACCATCATATAAAGGATAAACCCCCAGGCTACACCAGTATGGATAATGGTTACGATAAGACGAGTTTTGAATAGCGGTGTCCCTAAAAAGGCCGATATTCCTGTGGGGATACGTTTGAAGACCAGCGACCAGTCTATGGAATTTGATCCACGGAATATGATCTTGAACATGTTTGTAAAAGTGATCCTTGTAGCTCCTAATGAGCCAAGTAAGACCAGAATAAATATCGCTTTTTCCCAACCGGTGAGCATATGAATTATCCTCCGTAATGCCAGCCTGTCTCAGAAAGACACATGGCGAGCTGTTCTTCTTGATTAATACCACTGTCGACAATCTCAGAAATGATGATGTGGTGATCTCCCTCTTCAACGATGGTCTTTACTTCACAAGCCAGCCAGGCAGGGCTGGTATTGATGATTGCACCACCGAGTGCATGGACTATTGCAGGAAAGCCTCCAAAGGTATTTCCATCCCAGGTTCCGGGTATGAAAAAAGCTCCGGCTAAACCTTTATCACTTTTATTGACCAAACTGATTATCAGATTTCTATTAGCGTGAATAGCAGCATACAAACGGCTATCAGCTTTAACTGCCATAGTTACCAGAGGTGGTTCAAAACTACTTTGTGTGAACCAGGTGACTGTAGCACCAACGGCGTCTTTATCCTTACCGGAAGACACAATGGCAACATTGTGATGCAATAATCTCAAGGTATGTTTTTTTGCTTCTAAGCTGAAACACATAATATTTTTCCTGTAGGGTTTAGACGTGTTTACTTAAGCAAATATTACACCGAATAACAGGATGTTTCGGCTTTTATAAACGCTTCTTCCAAAATTAGTGAATCTTCTTCTCTCAAAGCATGTATTTGCCCTTGAAGTCCAAGCCTCCAGTTCTTTTCAGGCCACTTCCTGAAATGGAGCAGCTTCTGTGAAAAATCGATCATGGACATCCAGTTATACCAATTACACCTCAAAACAATCTATGCATTCTTCATCTTTTCCAGTTTTACTGCTCTTAAAATTTCAACCATAGCTCAAGCTATGCTTAATATTTAAAGATTGTAAAACAGAAAAATCTTTTGAATTCATATAGAC
>JAUVKO010000225.1 GCA_030596225.1 Fidelibacterota bacterium | reverse complement strand
ATATTTGTCAATCCCACAGGTCGTTTTGTTGTGGGAGGTCCACAGGGTGATGCCGGTCTGACCGGACGCAAGATCATCGTGGACACTTATGGTGGGTATGCTCCTCATGGTGGTGGAGCTTTTTCGGGAAAAGATCCCAGTAAAGTTGATCGCTCAGCTACCTATATGGCACGTTACATCGCGAAAAACATTGTTGCAGCTAAGGCCGCGCAACGTTGTACAGTTCAGTTGGCCTATGCTATTGGTGTCCCGGAGCCAATTTCTATTCTTGTGGATTCTCATGGTACTTCCAAGTACAGCAATACTGAATTAGAAAAGATGGTTCGTGATATATTTCCCCTGAAACCGGCAAAGATCATTGATCATTTGGACCTGAAACATCCCATTTATGCAAAAACAGCATCATACGGGCACTTTGGTCGGGATGAATTCCCTTGGGAAAAAACAGATTTAAAAGACGAAGTTGCTAACAATTTAAAATAGGAAGCGGACCTGTATTAGGGTCCCGGATAAAAAATTAATGGAGACACAGATCATAAATTATAAGATTGCGGATATTAACAAAGCCGCGTTTGGACGCGATGAGATTCTACTGGCTGAAAAGGAAATGCCTGGTCTCATGGAATTACGGTCACGCTATGGAAAATTAAAACCCTTGACCGGTGCTCGAATTGCCGGTTGTATTCACATGACCATTCAAACCGCTGCACTCATCGAAACCCTTGCTGAGTTGGGTGCTCAAGTCCGCTGGTCCAGTTGTAATATTTTTTCAACTCAGGATCATGCCGCTGCTGCCATTGCTGAAGCAGGTATACCTGTTTTTGCCTGGAAGGGTGAAACAGAGGAGGAGTATTGGTGGTGTATTGATCAGACCCTGGATTTTGACGGAAAAGGACCCAATCTGCTCATGGATGATGGCGGTGATCTCACCAAGGTCATTCTGGAGCAGCATCCGGAGATGCACACAGAAATAAAAGGAGTGTCTGAAGAGACCACTACAGGAGTTCATCGTCTATATCAGTTAATGGAAAAAAACGCACTACCATTTCCGGCTATTAATGTTAACGATTCTGTGACCAAATCCAAATTTGACAATAAGTATGGCTGTCGTGAATCACTGGCTGATGGCATCAAGCGCGGTACTGACATCATGCTGGCCGGTAAAAAGATTGTGATTGCCGGTTTTGGTGACGTTGGCAAGGGGTCTGCTCAATCCATGGCTGGATATGGAGCCCAGGTTTTTGTCACTGAAATTGATCCAATTTGTGCTCTTCAAGCCACCATGGAAGGTTTTTCTGTAGTTACTATGGAAGAAGCAGTCGAGTTTGGTGATATTTTTGTTACTACCACTGGATGTAAAGATGTGATCCGTGGTGAGCATATGGAAAAGATGAAAGATAACGCTATAATAGCAAATATTGGTCATTTTGATCATGAGATCGATGTTCACTGGTTGGAAACTCAGCCCGGTATCAATGAATACAATGTCAAGCCCCAGGTGGATCGCTTTGAATTTCCTGACGGAAAATCTCTAATCTTGTTATCTCGCGGACGACTTGTCAATCTTGGAAATGCTACAGGACATCCATCCTTTGTCATGTCCACTTCTTTTACGAATCAAGTCTTAGCTCAGATGGTTCTATTCGAAGGGAAAGTTGAGCAAGGCGTGCAGGTTTTATCCAAGGAATTGGATGAAGAAGTTGCTCGCCTGCATCTGGCTCATCTGGATATTCATCTATCTGAACTGAGCGAAGACCAGGCTGAATATCTCGGTGTTCCTCAAAAAGGACCCTTCAAACCAGATCATTACCGGTATTAGGCCTATTAATAGCAGGAGTTAATGATCATATCTCATAAACTCAGAGGACGATCCGCCGGATTATTTCTGGCGTTATTATGGGGTGCTCTGGTTATCCAGTGTGATTTTGGTTTGCCCACCAAAGTGGTTTTGCCTAGCTGGCAGGTTACTTTGACGATTCCCCTGGTTTCTGATAATTATCCATTTGATGGCCTGTTGGCTTCTGATACAACGGGTACCATTCGGGTCTATGGAGATTCTGTAGACACTAATAGTGATGGCCTGATGGATATTCTGCTTCCTGATACCCTGGCGGATTATCCTGGCGGATTATACATAACTCTGGAGAATGATCTTCCCCCTATCACCTTACCAGAGGATATGTTTATTCTTCCGGGTCAGGACCCCATGGCTCTGGGGGTTGGTCCTATTGATATTGGCTCAATTCTGCCAACTGATCTGGATAGCGGGATACATGTAGGACCAATGGATACGGTACTCACGATGTCAGAACTGGGACTTAGCATTGCTGACATCATTATCAGTGATGTCCCGGATGCTTCGTGCGACGATCCAACCGCCACCAGAGCTGACACCATTGCCTTTACCTTTGGCTCTGATTCCTCGAATCTGAACTTTGACCAGGATGTCAGTTTACCGGGCTATAGTCACACACTTACAGGTAGTGTTCCTTCTGATACAAGTACAGGTAGCTGTGAAGCTTGTGACTCACCTCCCCCAAATTTTATCTGTGATACTTCCTATACTTACGAAATGACCGCCTCGGTTATTATCCCGGAAACAAAATTACCAGGTATTCGACAGGCCTTTGCTTTACTACCGGATCCATCGGTCTTACCGGCAAATGTTCCCATTGAAAGTTTTGAATCCATCATAATCTCAACCGGATCCATCAACTCAACCATAAATAGTCAGTTGCCACTCACATTATCAAATACGGGTTTGATCGTTTACACCAAGAAGGCCAATGGAGATACTACCCACCTGCATAATCACTTTTTTGATTCCATCTCACAATACATGAGTGAAGGTGAAGATAGCGTTAAAGCCTCTTCACTGGATGGAGTTTCAGTTTATGACAGTTTGATCTTTGAATTCACTGGAACGATCAATGCTTCGAGAGCTGGTGACACCTTATTTTTCCCCGAGGATGTTGCGCCATTTTTTCATTATAATTTTTCAATGGACATTGATGGCTTTCAGAGTATGGAAGTCAATATGATCGATACAACCATGATCTTTGTAGAGGAGATGAATACCAGCTCTGACGATGAATCAGGTCAAGGCTTTAGTGTCCAGATCGTTAAAGCTGGCATCAAAGACAATATTGACCATCCCGATACCAATAATTTAAGTATCTCCATTGAGAATCAGATGGGTCTTGACATAGCGTCCCTGAAGATCAAACTACGTAATTTTTTCCGGACCCAGGCGGATCTGGATGCAGGAATCTATGAGATTCTTGAATTTGCATTGCCTGATAGCACTACTAAAGATACCATTGTCGTTTTGGATGGTCATCTGATCAGCAATACTACCGGTGACAATGTGCCGATTGATTCCTTGCTTATCGAAACGGAGATAAATTTTAGCTCCAATGATAGTCCGGTTTCAATTCCCTATCCACCTCCGAGCGAGATGGCTATAGATGTGGCTGTAGAAATGACTGCAATGAGAATTGAGAATCTAACAGGTTTATTTGATATCAGTTTTAAGATCAGTGACCAGGAGCAGCCGCTGAGTTTGCCCGGTTTGGTTGGGGGAGTTACATTTGGGGAAGCCATTCTGGCAATTACCATGGAAAATGGATTTGGCGTGGCTCCGGGATTAGCACTTCAGGTAACGGGCTTTCGTGATGATGATAGTGTCTCAGTTAGTCTGGATCCGGATTCAGTGACAATTGCCCCCGGTACTGCTGATGAGCCGGTTGAGACAGAAATTCGGATCAGTCGTGACTACGTACGTAGAA
>JAUVKO010000164.1 GCA_030596225.1 Fidelibacterota bacterium | reverse complement strand
GGTGAAAAGGTGGATCTTTTTATCGTCAGCCGCACTGACCTGGGCTATAAAGCCATTATTGAAAATGAATACTGGGGTTTGCTTTTCAGGGATCAAGTTTTCAAACCGCTGGAGCAGGGTCAACGAGTGGAGGGATATATCCAAAAGGTTCGCTCTGATGGCAAGATCGACCTTAGCCTTCAAAAACCTGGACGCCAACATGTAGACGCAGCCAGCCAAAAGATATTGGATGCACTAAACGCCCATCAGGGGTTTTTACCCTTTACGGATAAAACACAACCTGAAGTTATTTATCGGGAATTTGGTCTAAGCAAAAAAGTTTTTAAGCGCTGCATTGGTGGGCTCTATAAAAAACGACTGATTAAGATCGAACCCGCGGGGATACGTTTAGTTTCAGTAAATGACTAAACAGGGTTTTTGAACTCGTCATCCCGAGCTTGTGTCATCGGAGTCGAAGGACGAGGGATGGAACATCCAACTATAATCAGGATCATAGGGGCTTAGATAGGTTTGTGCACCTCGACGGAGTTTATGCTGAGGAAGATCGAAGTACTCGGTGTGACGAAATCGGGATTTTATTCCAACCATTTTTTTTAATTCAGTTTATGGTTAATTCTTTTCACTTCTTCTAAAATTGACTGCAGGACTTCTGCATCACCTGCATCTGATTCCACTGTTGAAGCTGTTTCATCCTGACTGGAACCGCGATACGCTTTGACCTTGGCTCGGAGAGTCGTGTGGAGCGCATCAAAATCCGTTAAACCTTCTAATTTTCCATCAGGCATACCCGTCTGGGTCCCCTGACCCGCGGTCTGAACCAGTAAAGTCCCAATGTTCAGCCAGCGCTCGTAAAGCGAGCGACTCAGGGTGAAATCAGTAACTGCAGAATAGGGAATACTGATGTTCTTCTTGGTGAGAATTCCTTTTTGAATTACCAGGCGTTCATCCTCAATGGAGTACCTCAAATTGATGATCCATAGATAGATAAGCCCTGGAGCAAAAACCCATAAACAAGCCAGAGACCCGGCCACCCAAGGCCAAACATTTCTGACAAATTCGGTATTAGTGACATCCTGATTAAAGGTCACCACCAATATATGTATAATTAGAAATGAAATTATAGTGACTAAAGTAATAGTCAGAAACGTATAAATGTCGCGACGCATAAGTTTGTTGATATCAGGTCTTAATTCCATGGTAGCCACCTCTTAGGTTTCTTGTCTCTCTTGAAGCCGTATCATCCTGAGTTCTATTTATCTAACTCTTTTGGTTTAATATCCAGATATTTTTGAACATTAACCTCATCAATATATTTGGGGTCTAAATATTCCTCAGCATAGGTCTGAAAAATACCTTCGCTGAGAAAAATATCGAAAAGATCTGCATCAATATGATGGTCCGCTTTAAAAAAGCCCATGATCCGCATAGCTTCAGATAAGGTCTTGCCTTTTTTATACGGTCGATCACTGGCGGTGAGAGCTTCAAAGATATCAGCGATACCCATAATGCGAGCCTGGATAGACATATCCTCTTTTTTCAAGCCTTTGGGGTACCCGGTGCCGATCATGGTCTCGTGATGACCTCCGGCAAATTCAGGCACTCGTTTGAGATGTTTGGGGAAAGGCAGTTTTTCCAGCATATTAATGGTCACTGTGATATGATCATTGATCTTGTCCCGCTCAAAATTACTTAAGGTACCTCGGGAAATATTCAGGTTCATAACCCACTCTTCACTAAGCAGATCCTGCTCCTCACCATTCAACATGATCTTCTGTCTGGCTATATTATGGACACGCTCCTTGAGTTCATCCGCCATAAATTCACCACCGGTATTGCACTGATTCAGAAATAATCTGTCGCTTTCAAGCTGAATCAGGCTAGCATCATAATCTTCTTTTAATTGTTTTAGTTTATCCTTATCGGATGTCTCCGCTACAGCTATAAGATATTTAATCTCAGCATCGCGTTTGAGAACCTCAAAGCGAGCATTCAGTTCGTGAACCCGGTCATAAATGGTTTCCAGCTTAGTTGCTTTATCCACCACATATTCCGGGGTGGTGATCTTGCCTACATCATGGAGCCAGGCTGCGATCCGTAACTCATCCATATCTTCTTTTGAGAACTGAACATCTGCGAATAGACCTTCCTGACACTGGTTAACCTTTTCAGCTAAAAGAATAGCTAAAACGGGAACTCTGGAACAGTGCCCACCGGTATATGGAGATTTCTCATCAATGGCATCAGCGATCAGTTGAATAAACGATTCTAAAAGATTTTCCAGCCCTTCGATAAGACGAACATTGGTAATGGCGACAGCTGCTTGACTTGCCAAAGACTCTATCAGTTTCTGCATGTCTTCAGAAAAGGTGATAATCTTCTCCGTCACCGGATCGATAGCATTTAGAAGTTGTAGTACACCAATAATGTCATTTTCATGATTTTTCATGGCGATACATAAGAAAGATTTTGAACGATAATTATTCTTTGAATCAAAGGCTTTGGTCCCCGAAAAATCAAAGACCTCATTCTCATAGGCATCCGGAATGTTCAAGGTCTCCCCAGACACCCCAACATGAGCAGAGATCATGTGATCGTTGGGCGTACCATCTTTAAGGTAAAGTTTGACAGGATAGAGGAAATCAGGGATTGACATATCGGCAATACCCCCCATATCTGTTCCCAAAGATTTGGTCTTCATAATCTCAAAAGCCAGACGGTCATCTTCCGTGGCGAGATACAGGGTGCCACCATCGGCATTGGTGATGCGCATTCCTTCTTCTATAATTGCATTAAGCAAGGTTGGCAGATGCCGTTCAGATGATAGTTGATAGCCAATCTCAGCCAGTTTATCAATTTGAATTTCGCACTGCTGGATGTAGTCCAACACATCAGGATCAACTTTAGCTAAGTAGTCTTTGATCTCAGAGCGATTTATAAAAGGTGTATTACTCATCATGAATCTCCGGGTCTTTATACTTCCAACAAGAGCTTTAAAATAATCGGTAGAATAAACAATAGGTCTATTATTTCTGCTGATCGAGCAAGAATTCATCCGTGTCTTGGTCCTCTATAATGTTAAATTATTTCAATTCAACTTTGAAGAAGGAGTATCCATGAAGAAGACCCTCGTTCTGGACACCAATGTCATTCTCCATGACAGTGACTGTATTTATCATTTTGAAGATAATGATATCGTCCTGCCAATCGCAGTGCTGGAAGAACTCGACCACTTCAAGAAAGGCAACGATGTTCTTAATTATCATGCCCGCGCTTTTGTGAGGATCATTGATGAACTCTCTACAGAAAAAATGTTTGAAGGCGGGGTGAAACTGGGACCAAAACAGGGCGTGTTTCGGGTCGAGATCAATTCTGTGAGCGAGGATCTGGCCGGAGTTTTCGCTGAGGATATTACTGATCATCGCATTCTTTATACAGCCTATGAGCTGGCAAAAAAAGAGAAGCAGCGAGTTGTTTTAGTCAGCAAGGATGTAAACCTGCGCATGAAGGCCAAATCTTTGGGAATAGAGGCTCAGGATTATTTTACCGACAAGGTGGCTAGTATTGACGAACTTTACACCGGAAAATCCACCATAGAGCACCTGGATTCTGCCTTGATCGATAAACTTTACAAAACTCCTTTTGAAATAACTCTTGATGAATCCGGAATTGAAAATACTCCGGAGCCCTGGCATCACTATATCATGAGAAATGATCAAAAGTCAGCTCTCTCTGTTTATAACCCCAATCAGGATTTATTACAACGTCTGGATAAACGAGCTGCGCATGGCATCATGCCTCGTAATGCCGAACAACTTTTTGCGCTTGATGTCCTCACCAACGATGATATCCCTTTAGTCTCCATCACCGGAAAAGCAGGAACGGGAAAAACACTCTTGGCTTTGGCAGCAGCCATGGAGAAGAAACGCTCTTACCGACAAATCTACATTGCCAGGCCCATTGTGCCCCTGAGCAATAAGGATATTGGTTACCTTCCAGGAGACATCAAATCCAAGATCGATCCATACCTTCAGCCGCTTTGGGATAATCTGAAAGTGATCCAGAATCAGTATCTGAGCAACAATTCGGAGTTTGAGAAGATCAATCAACTCGTGGAAGAAGAAAAGATTGTCATTGCACCTCTAACTTATATACGTGGTCGTAGTTTACAGAAGATCTTCTTTATTGTGGATGAAGCTCAGAACCTGACACCCCACGAGATAAAGACCATTATTACCCGTGCTGGTGAAGGGACCAAGGTGGTTTTCACCGGAGATATTTTCCAGATCGATCACCCCTTTTTAGACAGTCAATCCAATGGCCTCTCTTACCTGATCGATCGCTTCAAGGGGCAGCGTCTGTATGCGCATATGAACCTGGAAAAAGGTGAGCGTTCAGCCTTGGCAGAATTGGCGTCGAATTTACTTTAGTCTTTACTACGGTTTTTTTTCTCGCAGAGAACGCCCGCCTTCCTTAGTACGAAGTACGGCGGACATGTGCGGGCAGGCAAAGAGCGCAGAGATTTTTCTGGTATTTAAAGTTATAAGGTGACTATAAGTCACGACCTCTTTTCCGTACCCGGAAACCAGAAATCGTTATCCCGAGTACTTCGTCAAGCTCAGTATAAACTCCGTCGAGGGATAAAATATATATGTTCTCTTGAAGACAACCCTGTTCTTTTATACCAATTGTACTTCATAGGTGCACTATAAGTCCAAAATATTTTTTCGTTTTAGAAGCTTCACAATTAAAAGCATAGCGGTAGCTATGGTGAAAATATTAAGTGCACTAAAACGTGAAAAGATGCAGAAATTTAGTGCACCTATGAGGTGCAATTGGTATTACTCCAGGCTATGAAAACTTTTCTGAGCCTGTCCCTCGCACTTCGTCCTTCGACGGAGCTCAGGATGACGCGCTCAGTATGACGACTCGGGATAACGGCTCATTGTACTTCTGAGAAACTCTTCAATCCGCTCTTTTAACTCATCTCGGGTCCGGCGGTAATCCGGAAGTTTCGATTCATCTACATCCCAACCATGAAAAGGATCCTTGATACTCCAGTGAATTCGCTGAACATCACCGGGAAAAGCAGGGCAGGTTTGAGCAGCATGATCGCAGACGGAAATAACGATATCGATCCCACTTTGCAGATAG
>JAUVKO010000253.1 GCA_030596225.1 Fidelibacterota bacterium | reverse complement strand
TATGGGACCATTTGTAGTGAGTTTCCACGATTCATCAGAGATTATTGTACTTGTTGTTCCATCATCATATTGAACTTCTAATTGACAGATAACTTTTGGGAATCCATAGGTTCTGGTCATTGTCGGGATATCTCCTCTGGGCGCGAAGTAACGCCCATTGCCAAGTATCACACCAATAGCATTATGATTAGCTTGTAAATTTTCAGTTACATCAAAGGCCATGTAGAAACCTCTTTTGTTGTATTCTGTCAAACCTGGAGATAGTACCTGATCCCCAATTTTTTCTCCGTTGAGGTAAAGCTCAAACAGACCAAGACCAGAGATAAAAGCTGTAGCAGATGTTATCTCTTTCTCAACAACAAATTCGTTTCTCAACACTCTTGCAGAAAGTATTCTATGCGGTGTGTCGGGATCATCATCTCCCACTGCTTCATCAAGTCCTATCCATTTTGCTTTCCAATCCGATTCGTTGAAAAGCCCCGTAGTCCAGAATGCTGCTTCACTGATATGAGACCGGCCATCCTGATCCCACACTTCAACTTTCCAATAATATTTTTGATTACTCTTAAGCGGTTTACCCTTGTAGTAAATTTGAATTGATCTGTCAGATACAATTTTTTTGCTACCCCAAACATCAAATCTGTTTTCATCCAGATTTTTTAAACTAGATGCAACAAATATCTGGTAAGCAGTCTGTTTAACTCCACGTTGGTTCGATTCTAATACCCAGCTAAATCGAGGTTCCTCAATATCCACACCAAGTGGATTTATTTTGTGCTCATATCTCAAATTGGTAATGTTCACTTGTGAACCCTCAGTGCAGGCGCTGGTGAAAAGTAGAAGGACAAAATATTTGAATATTTGCATATTGTTCAATTGTTAATTATCAAAAACCGGAACCACATTCCGAATCTGAATTTGCCCATCATCAACTGGTAGTGAAATTAATTTGCCTCCTGTAGGCCAGGCTTCATTAGTGGCTTCACCGCTTATGTATCCATAGGAGAGTATGATCCCACCGGTATACTCTCCCCAATAGTTGTTATAGTGATCGTGACCACAGAATGTGGCCTCTATATTTCCCGTTTCCACAAATGCCCGGTAGGTGCTGCCGTCATCTTTTTCATACCAGACTTTCTCTCTGCTCTCGCCCTCTTTATGTATGGATTTATCGTCCCATAAATATTGATACTGGATAAAGGGTATATGAAATATTGAAATAGCCCTTATCATGGTCCCATAAGCCTCTTTGCTCATTTGTGATTTTGCTTTATACCACACTATCTGATCAGGCTGAATGGCCTTCACTCCTTCATGAGGACCTGTGTCAAGCCCATAGATTTGCCATTTGGGTACGGACTCACCCTCAAGTTTAATATCTACACAATAATCATATTTCCTGCCGGCGGGGCTGTTGGCACCGTGAAACCCAAGAACGCCCCATTCTGATTTTGAAAACAGATCATAAATACCATCGCGGTCAATATCACCTTCGGCATCATGATTTCCGAACACATATAACCATGGACGCTGGAGTTCATCAAAGTGCCGGATCACAATGGCAGCCATCTCTTTGCCGCCAAACACATCACCTGTCAGCGCCAGCAGATCGGGATTATACATTTCAACCAACCGGTTGATCCGCCTGAAGGTATTGATATCATCATGCCACTTGCCTTTCCCCCCAAGGTGCAGATCGGTTACCTGTAACATGCTAACTCCTTCATTATCCACATCACTAATAGTGATATCTATTTGGTCATCATTTACTTTTTGAATTCGACTCTGTGCTAATAATCCTATCTGAGAAAACAGAAATATTACAAATACCGCGATTGATATAGAGGTGATTCTGCTCATTTTTAATGATTTATTCAGTATAAATCCACTCCAGGCTTATGCGTGTAATTTGCGTGGTGGCCAAACCGCTGTTTGTCCGTCTGTCACCAGCGCAGTGCCCCAGCAACACATGGTTGCCCACAAATTCTATGGCCGTATAGCAATACCAGCCGGCGGGATCGCTTTCAATTGTTTTTATCTGTTGCCAGGTTTTACCCTCGTTTTTGGAAACAGCCATATTAAACGGGGTGCGTTTGCCACCGTCCCTTCCCTGTTCAAAATTGTTGTTCCATACCAGCAGCAGATCGCCGGTTGCCGGGATCCTTTCAATGGATGCAGGAGAGAGGGGAGACCTTATATTACCCGGCTCAATGGGTGACCATGTTTCTCCCTTGTCCTCCGAAAATGAGAAATATTGTACACCGGCATCGGTTCTGCAAAAGAGCATAAGCGTGCCATTTCTCAGTGCAATGATCCCCGGTTCCTGCAGTACGATGTTTTCAGGATTTGCAATTTGTCGGGACCCGACCCAGCTCCGGCCATTGTCATCTGAATAGTAACAGATGATTTGTGCAGCCGCCTCCAGTTTTGATTTCACTGTTCTGTGAAGAGCCGTGGGGTAGATGATCCTGCCACCCTTTAACTGTACAAACCTGTCATTGTTGACCACATGATAGCCCTCCGCGTCCAGACATCTTATAGGCTCGCTCCAGGTGGTGGCCTCATCGGTGGAGATCCGCATATAAGGGATACAATCTGATTCTGAGTTTTTCCGCAAATAGAACAGTGCCACTTCACCACTGTTCAGTCGAAGTAATGAAACCGACATAATGTTCATGCCACCTTCATTGGTCAGTATGAGTTTATCCTCCTTTGTCCAGGTTTTTCCTCCGTCGTTTGAAAATCGGCCTGCCAGGTATGCACTGGCATGGTCGTCTGTTCCCCCTGTAAAATGTGTATATATAAAGAGGATTCGTCCATCTTTAAGCTGGATAAAGTCCCCCTCACTATTGCGGGGGTTCCCTTGTTGAGGTTCCAGTCTCAGGGTTATCTCCTTCTCCCTTTCTGATAGGAACCCGATCAGAGCCTGAGGTTTATCAGTCTGAATGCCCTCTGTTCCCCATTCCAGTATTTTGGTCCATTCCTGTGCACCCCCTCTATCTTCATCCACAAATACTTTTGTATTATTCTCATGGGCCATCTTCATATACTCCTCACTCAGCTCACCCATATCAGTCGCAATCACAAGAGGTTGGAGCTGTTTTACAACTCCGGCAATATTTGCTGTGGGTCCGGGATCGGGCATGGGTATACAGGTTGGGCAGAGGCGCTTCAAATCCTTTAATGCCTCCATGTATGAGGCCGGTATATAC
>JAUVKO010000126.1 GCA_030596225.1 Fidelibacterota bacterium | reverse complement strand
GTCTATATGAATTCAAAAGATTTTTCTGTTTTACAATCTTTAAATTTTAAGCATAGCTTGAGCTATGGTTGAAATTTTAAGAGCAGTAAAACTGGAAAAGATGAAGAATGCATAGACTGTTTTGAGGTGTAATTGGTATTATTCAACTAACTCAGCATCAAAATGGATAGTTAGCCTAAGCTGGTCATAATGTACCTAATGTACATCGTAGATACCGCCACCAATAAATTCTCTAAAGTGGGAGGTCTCCGGGATGGGAGACTCGTCAGTCACCGGTGTAACAAATTCCAGCATCTCTCGCACCCGTTTAGCCCGCAGATAGGCATCCACTCGTCGAGGATCATCCTTGTAATCCTGTTCCCATTGTTTGAAATGATCATAGAGTCGATTTCGCATCACCGGCAATTCATACGGAACCGCTCCATTGATGATATAATCTGCTGTATTGATGTAAGGCAAAATATTACGTAACTCTGCATTGCGTACATAGTGCCAATGGGTCAGAGTTTGTCGGGGATCATAGGCACGATGTTGTTTATCTCGAATCATCCGGCGCATAAGGCGTAGATCTGTCCAGCGTATAAATTTATCGTTAGCTCCCTTCATCTGCAGCAGGGTCTCAATATATACCTTAAAAATACTGCTTCCTTCAACACCCTTGAGCATATCACCGTATAGTCCATGAAGACTATCGATAAGGATTATATCTGTCGGTTTGATCTGTAGGGGGGTTTGGTTCAAAACGCGAGTACCAGTTCCAAAATCATATTTTGGAATCAGAACTTGCTCGCCTGCCATAAGCTGCTTGACATGCTGGTTGATTAAAGCCAGATCTAAAGCTTGAGGGGTTTCAAAATCATGATCTCCAAACTCATCAACGGGGTGCATTTCCAGATCAAAGAAATAATGGTCTATATTCAATTCCACCAGCCCCATTCCCTTTTTGCTCAGAAAATGTGCCAGCTTACGTGTCGTAGTTGTCTTACCTGAAGATGATGGACCGGCAACAACAACAATGCGAATCTCGCCCTCCCGCTCAGCAATCAATTCTGCTGCAGCGTGAACATCAGTCTCATAGGCAGCATCAGATTCTAAACAAATCTCTCTAAATTCACCTTTAGCGATCCGTTCATTCAACTTTTCTACAGAATTCAGATTATGGTCAGCGGCCCAAACCAATCCTTCATAAATTTTCTGATAAGGGATATTCCCGGTGTGAACCTTGGTTTTACTCAGCTTGGCTTTGCGTTTTTCACTCTGACCTGCACGATATAGAATAAAGTGTTTAGCTACCTTCGCATGGCCTTCTTCAATGAGCACTTTCTCGACAATATCCTGAACCTGTTCCACCAAGGGTGGATGTTCATTGGAATAATTACCACAGATAATGGCTTCCACCTTCAAGGCCAAATTTTCGGCTTTATCTTTATCCCGACCGCCTATTGCTACAGCGGCACGATAGATGGCATTCGCAATGCGTTGACGCGAATAAGGAGCGATTGTGCCATTTCGCTTAAATACATGAGTTAAAGCACAGGCCTCATTAGTGGACATCATCATCTCCAAAATTGATGTCATCGCTTAACTCATTCACATCATCATGCGCTACAGGAAAGTACTTGGCTAGATTTTTCCCAAGCTCATTTATTCCATAGAGCAAACCTTCCAACATCTTACCCTTGGCAAAAGAGGTCTTCATGTTGGCTACCGTTTCCTCCCAAAAGTTTTCCGGCACTTTTTCGTGGATTCCGGCATCACCGTAAACAGCAAACTTCTGCTCTGTTAAAAAGAGGATGATGAGAGTGGCGTTACGCTCTTTTGTCTGATAAAGTTTAGCTTTCTTGAATATGCGTTGAGCAAATTTATAGGGTTGCTTATACGAGGTGGTGTTAAAGCTTATGACAATCTCACCGCTAGTCCGCCCCTCAAAGGTTTTGATCGCTTCCGAGATATCTTTCAGATCCTGATCACTGAAGATCTTCCGAGCTAACTTTTCTGCTTTTTTCATCCTGCCTCCCTGTGATGGCATCAATATTCGTCAGTAATGTCTTTGCCCTGCTTCTTACTAATCACGCGGAATTCATCCATGTTCTTGGATTCGTCAGCAATGATCTCCACCTTGATGAAATGCTGCCATTGGATGGATCGCACTACATTTTTCCGACCTGACCGCAGGAATTTAGCCAACTCCGGGTTCACTACCAACTGAAGCCTAAATTCTCGTTTCTTTGAATGGAAGCGACGGAACCAGCCTTCAATTCGAGTCGTCATAGCGGCCTTTGAAAGAATACGTCCGCGACCCTTACAGACAGGACATTCCTCGGTTGCGGAAAGCAACAGGCTAAGACGAATTCGTTGACGGGTCATTTCCAAAAGACCAAAGTCAGAGATATAACTCACGGCTACTTTCGCGCGATCCTTACGTAGTTCACGGCGGAGTTCGTAATAAACTTTCTTTTTATTCTCCTCTTTGTACATATCAATGAAGTCGATGACAATCAGGCCCCCCAGGTCGCGTAGACGTAACTGTTGACCGATAGCACGAGCTGCTTCCAGATTGATCTTGACCGCATTGGCCTCATGATTTTTCCGCCCGATGAATTTACCAGAATTCACATCGATTGAAACCAGGGCTTCAGTTTGCTCAATGACAATAGAAGCACCACTTTTAAGATTGACTTTCCGTGACATGGAAACGTCGATGGCCTTCTGCACATTATAGGCATCAAACAGAGGTAATTTCTTTTTATAGAACTCGAGACGATCCACCAACTGTGGGGCAGCACCTTTAAGGTAAGAGTTCAGTTGTTTATGCATGCCTTTGTTGTCAGTGACTACACGCTGAACATCATTTGTAAAAAGATCTCGAATCAAACTGGAAACCGTTTCCATATCTTTATGAACCAAAACCGGACTCGGCTTATTTTTAACCGTCTTTTCCATGCGTTTGTAGGAATCCATGAGGTTATTCAAGTCAGCACCCAAGGTTTCATCATCTTTACCCTCGGTAACTGTTCGGGCAATGAGCCCAAAGCCATCCGGTTTCATTTCATGACAACTGCGTCGCAGGCGACGGCGCTCATAATTATTGTATATCTTGCGGGAAATACCCACGTAGTCTGTATTGGGAACCAAAACCAGGAACCGGCCCGGTAAAGAGATGTTTGTGGTAACACGAGCACCCTTGCCCATGTATGGTTCTTTGATAACCTGTACCAGAATCTCCTGGCTGGTCTTCAGTTTTGCCGCTGGTGATTTCCTTGAGTCGCGTCGCTGATCCCGACCTCGTGAGCGACCTCGATTGGATTGTTTGGACTGACTCTTTTTATTATCATCGTCTTCATCCTGATCCAGGAGAAAGGATTCACCTTCTATCTCAGAAAAGGGTAGAAATGCATTGGCTCCAATGCCAATATCCACAAAAGCAGCCTGCATGCCCGGTAAAACATTTTCAACAACACCTTTATAGATGTTGCCAACAATCCGGATGTTTTCCGGTTTTTCAACATAGAGCTCAACCAGTATGTCATCCTCATGGATGGCAATACGCGTTTCCTTATGCGTTTGGTTGATAAAGATATCCTTCTTCATATCTAATCCTCAATTGTAATTTGAATTAGTAAAAGAAGAAGGTTGAGATCATTGGTCTCAACGGGGTCTCATTCATATTAATCGAATGAGATATTTACAAATTTTTTGCGGCGCTTGCTCTGCGTGAGAGGACTTATTCGAAGCCCGATCTATAGGATTTTGCGCTCTCCCGATTTGAAACATATCCATCAAATCGAGTCAATTCTTTTACCAATTCTAGTTCTGGCTGCCTTATAGCTAGCCTGTTTCTTCAGATAGTTTCATTTGTTTCTATCTGCAATCTTCGTTATGAGAAGTGTAACCCTGCCTAGCTGATCTTTTATTAAGACGGGTACATGTTGACCTAATCAGAAATCCTTCAGCATACAATTAATCAGAATATCCCACCGATCATCTGTCGGGGTTGTTCATTAAGAACAAACGTGGATAAACCGCTATTCAGTTTGGATATATGGACCTGAACAGGTTCTTTTCACAACTTCATTTATATCCGACCGTCAATTCCCGTCATCCAATTCATTCATAAAAACCATTTCTCGGTGAACGGAATAGATGGGTAAGCCTTCGACCGGAACATCAAAAAACACGGGCAGAAATTCGTTTAAGCGGATTCCCTTGCCATCCTTAACGAGGGTTATCACCTCGAGGCTATTGCCCTTTATTTCAATAGACTGAATATAGGCTTTTATATCCAGAGATATTATGCGACGTTTTCGCTCGCGCTCAATATACACATTTTTCTGCTGTTCAAAGTTCTGTTTCAGCAGAGCAAGTGAGAATTCATCAGGAAGTTCATCAAAATCGATACGTTGTTTGACAGCTGTAATCTGTCCGGTAAGAGCACCAATACGACCGGCATACCAGGTCACATCCTGAACTTCAATTCCGCCTGGAAGTTGAGCATTCAGGTCTGCAATTATCTCCGGCAGAGGAAAATAAGTTAGAATGTCAATGTACTCTGTTTCAGAAGTATAACCCAGGGGCAGGGCTGGACCCATGGAGATACGAGGGCGTCGATTAAAGCCTTGTGAATATACCACAGGCACATCAGCAAGATTTATGGCTCGCATGAATGAGCTTTGTACATCCAAATGTCCTAAATAGGTGGACATACCTGATTTGGAATATTTCAGTCGTGCAGTATGCACCGGAGTGATATTTGTTAATTCAGGTAAAGGTTCTTTTTCAGGTGCTATATAAGGTTTGGGCTTAAGCTTGGAATCACCTGCGGTTCCATCTTTGACAATGCGCATGTAGAGTTCATCAAAATCACAGACTCCGCAAGCTACACAACCGTCACGGCAGTCTATTACTGTGGCTTCCTGATATGCTTTACGTTTCTCTTTACGCAAGAATTTTTTCAAAATGCCATTGTCCACCAGGTCCCAGGGAAGCAGTTCCTGTTCGTTGCGCTCTCGTAAATAGTTCTCATGATCTATGCCGGCCTGGTTAAAAGCTCGCATCCAGCGATCATAGCGAAAGAAATCCCCCCAGCTGTCAAACCGAGCACCATCTTTCCAGGCAAAGTAGATAGCTTTGGCGATCCGGCGATCTCCCCTTGAAATGATTCCCTCGATCTCAGAATAGTGCGGGTCACGATATGAGGCGCGGACATTTTTATGTTTCAAGTGCTGCATCAGAAAATCGAGCTTTTCCCGAATGATCTCTTTGCTGTCCTGTGCTTCCCATTGAAAGGGAGTATCCGGTTTTGGAATAAAGGTGGAGAGAGTCACATTGATCTTGATCTTCCCATAAGGTTTTGCCATCTCGCGGACATCGTTGATCAAATCTATAATACCCTGAATATCAGCACGGGTTTCAGTCGGTAAACCCAACATAAAATAGAATTTCAGGGTCTTCCAGCCACCATCCAGAGCAATCTGCACGGATGAATACAAGTCATCATCACTAATTATTTTGTTAATAACTCGTCGCATTCGCCAAGTACCGGCTTCCGGAGCAAAAGTCAGCCCGGATTTACGCTCCTCGGAAGCAATAGAGGCAATTTCTTTGGTAAAGCTGTCCAGCCGCATAGACGGGAAGGAAACGCCAATTCGGTTCTCTCTCAAGTATGGCTTCAAGCCCTCGACCACTTCCCCAAGACCGGAATAATCACTGGTTGACAGGGAAAGCAGAGACAGGTTTTTATATCCTGTCGCAGCCAATGTCGCTTTGGCTGATTCTATTAATTCTTCAGGCTTTCGTTCACGCACAGGACGATAGACCATCCCGGCATGGCAAAAACGACAACCCTGGGTGCAGCCACGCATAACTTCCAGCGCAAAGCGATCTTGGGCCGTTTCCACAATGGGAACAATCGGTTTAGTTGGATAATTTCCAGCTTCAAGAATCGGAATCTTGGCTGCTTTAACTCGATCCGGAGCAGCAGCATAATTCTTATTAATGGAATGCAGTTGTCCCGATTTCTCATATTCAAAATCATAGAATGCGGGGACATAGACACCTTTAGGAATAGTTGCCAGGTCTTTCAGTATCTCTCTACGACTGCTACCATCACGACGTCCTTTTCCAATGCGCCTGACCAGATCTACCAAAAGGTCTTCCGCATCGCCAATCACTACCACATCAAAAAAGTCGGCTATTGGTTCCGGATTGTAGGCGTTGGTTCCGCCGGCAATAATAAAGGGATCATTTTCGTGACGATCTTTAGTCCAAATTGGAATGTTTGATAGGTCCAGCATATTGAGGATATTAGTGTAGAGTAAATCATAAGGCAGGGAAAAACCAATGATATCAAAATCGCTTAGGGGGTGTTTGGTTTCCAGGCTGTACAATGGCAGGTCATGCTCGCGCATGAGAGCTTCCATGTCTGGCCAGGGTGCATTAACCCGTTCGGCAAGAATATCACTCTCACGGTTCAGGATATGGTATAATATCTGAAATCCGTTATAGGGCATGGCTGTATCATAGACATCCGGAAAAGCTAAGGCCATGCTGGCACTGATACCGTTCCAATCCTTAGTGATAATATTATGTTCATTTCCCAGATAGCGACCGGGCTTGGCTACTTTAGATAGTATCCGGGTA
>JAUVKO010000196.1 GCA_030596225.1 Fidelibacterota bacterium | reverse complement strand
GCCATCGATATAAGTGGCCAGGATATTAAAATTATCCAGGTCATCCACGATCATGAGATCTGCAGCATCACCCTCTTGTAACAGGCCGACATCCAGACCATATAATTTTACCGGTGTAACTGAGGCGCTCCAGAGAACTTTTAGGGAATCAATCCCGGCGTGAATAGCTCGCTTGACCATCGCATTGATATGACCTTCAGCCAGATCATCCGGATGTTTGTCATCACTGCAAAGCATGCAATTCCGGTAGTGTTCATTAAGCAGGGGGATCAAATCATCCAGATTCCTGGCGGCTGATCCTTCCCGAATCTGAATCTGCATCCCCAATGACAATTTTTCCAGGGCTTCTTCCAGAGTAAAACACTCATGGTCTGTAGTGATCCCCGATCCAATGTACTTACGAACTGCATCACCACGTAATCCGGGAGCATGACCGTCGATCACTTTGCCGGCGTTTTTGGCGAGCCTCAATTTTTCAATGACATCTTCCGCATCGTTAAGCACTCCGGGAACATTCATCATCTCTGAAAGACTGACAACTTTGGGAAGCTCCAACAGCTTGGCTATCTCGGGGGCGGACAGACTGGCACCGGCTGTTTCAAAGGGGGTTGCCGGGACGCAGGAGGGAGCGCCGAAATAGAATTTAAAGGGTGTTTGTTCGGCATTTTCCAGCATGAACTCCACCCCGCGCATCCCCAGGACATTGGCAATCTCGTGGGGGTCTGAAACGGTTGCCACAGTACCATGAATAACAGCTGCCCGGGCAAATTCTGTGGGAACCAGCATGGAGCTTTCGATATGAATATGGGCATCAATCAATCCGGGTAAGATATGCTGTGTTTCAGATACATTTTCTTCCGTGACGGACAATATCTTTCCATTTTCAATAGTGATTTTGCCAGGGAAAATGCGCTGATTCAGAACATCAACGATCTGTCCGGAGAGCGTGAAGTTTTTATATGTCATAATTGTGTTCTTATCATATCTAGAAAAGTACCATTTTAAACGGTTTCATTCTGAGCCGGTCTGCAATTTAGTATGATAAGGCGGGTTTCAGAAAGGAATCTTGGAGAAGAATGAGGCTAAGTAGACTTGTCAAAATAAATTCATTTTAGCCACTGATTAACACCCGTCTACGTTTATAAAACTACGCCGGGCAGGCAGATTCCCACGGAGTTATAGTTTTAGTGTTCGTGCTTTGTATACTTCTCTTGGCCGCAATTGGGATTTACTGATTGTCTCCTTGGAAGCGGTTGGTTTGAGATTCCGCTGAAAATAGGATTGTCAATTCAACCAGTTTCCGGAGGAGCCTGCCTGCACCTGTCCGCAGCCTGCCTTCGCCGAAGCGGCTACGCGCAGGCAGGTACTTTGTATTAAGGCAGGCGGGCGGAGACCGTTTCGGTAAAAGCAGGCATAGTGACGACCCATCTTCGCACAAGGCTACGATGGACAAGCTAAACTGGTTTCAACCGATCCTGAATATTATAAACCTGTTTGACTCACTCCGTTCGTTGAAAACAGGTTAAGTACCTTTTGGCTCAATCACCAGTTCAAGGAGAACTCACGACGGAAAACCCGAGACAGGAGGTAATCATATAGATTAAAAAAGGGGATTAAAATCAGAAAATGGTAAAATCTGTTCTAAACTGCTGTTTTTGACAGGTCAAACTATTATTCTCAAAACGTTTTGGTCAGCAATGGAGGCTAAGCTAGGAGGAGTTTGTTAGCTTTTTGTTAATAGCAGTAGCATTTTCTCCTGAGTTTGGATGGAATGCACTTCCCGACTAACTTTACAGTACCGTAAGGGGTCAAAATGAAACGACTTATTATTTCCATATCCAAATGTCTCGAAATGGAAGCGGGTCTTGATTAAAATATATAAATTTGAAACAATTGATATTCCCAGACTCATTGCCTGGATCCCTGATGCCAGGTTCCTGTTGCAATGGGCCGGTCCCCAATACACATTTCCACTGGATGAAGCCCAATTCATGAAAACTTATGAGCAAACAAAAGGAGAAAACCCATCGCATTTTATGTTCAAAGCCATTCATACACAAAAGCAGGACGTTATTGGGCATCTCGAATTGATGAAAGTTGATTATAAAAAGAGATCTGCTGTGTTAGGGCAAATCTTAATCGGGGACAGCGCAAAACGTGGTAAAGGATACGGATACCAGATGGTTCAAGCAATTCTTAGATTTGCTTTTGACGATTTGGCTCTCAAAGAAATCGATCTGGGCGTATTTGACTTTAATCATTCTGCAATAAAATGTTATCAAAAAGCGGGATTTCAACCCTACAAAATTCAACAAAATAACAGACAGTTTGGGGATGAATATTGGACCCTGATAAAAATGAAGTTGAGTGAAGAGCTTTGGCAAAAACCATAAAATTGTTTTTAGGATACAATATACTTGGCAATTGTCTTTAGTTTAGGTAGCGAAACAATTATGCTTAAGTTCAAGTCGATTTCAACATACATGTTCTATGGTATAGAGTGATTGGCAATTAATCTGTAATCAAAAAGGGGGACCTGTGCTACTTAATCCCAAAAAATACACACTTGAGCATTCTGATAAACACTTTCAGGAGCTAGTGCTTAAAACCATCGATTTTTTTGAAAGTAAAGGTCTTCAAAGAGTCAAAGATGATGATCATCAAAGAATCTGGTATGCCGACTTTCTAGAATTTATAAAAAATGAAAATGTCTTTGCGACACTCTTGAGACCTACTGAATATGGGGATAAAAACAGTCGCTGGGATACCTGGCGAATTGCTCACTATAATGAAATTCTGGCTTTTTACGGACTGGCCTATTGGTATACCTGGCAAGTATCCATACTTGGTCTGGGTCCCATCTGGATGACTAAGAATGAGCATCTAAAGCAAATGGCCGGGAAGCAACTCCAGGATGGTGAAGTGTTTGCGTTTGGTCTCTCAGAAAGGGATCATGGTGCAGATATTTATTCAACCGAGATGTCGCTGAGTCCCCAGAAAGATGGTACTTATCGGGCCAATGGTTCCAAATATTATATCGGGAACGGGAATGTTGCCAAGATGGTTTCCACCTTTGGGAAAATGATGGATTCCGGGGACTATGTTGTCTTTGTGGCAAATTATCAGCACGAAAATTATGACTGTGTGAAAAATGTTGTTTCCAGTCAAAGTTATGTGGCTGAATATGCCCTAAATGACTACCCCATCACAGAAGAGGATATTCTTGCCAAGGGTCGGGATGCCTGGGATGCAGTGCTAAACACTGTGAATATTGGTAAATATAACTTGGGTTGGGCTTCCATTGGCATGTCTACCCACGCCCTGTATGAAGCCATTGATCATGCGTCCAAACGCAGCCTTTACAATATGTATGTAACCGATTTCCCTCACGTCAAGCAGTTGTTTGTGGATGCCTATTTACGGCTGGTTGCCATGAAGCTCTTTTCCCTGAGAGCGGCGGATTATATGCGTGTGGCTAATCCTGATGACAGACGTTATCTCCTGTATAACCCGGTGGTCAAGATGAAGGTCACCACCCAGGGTGAAGAGGTTGTTGATCTACTTTGGGATGTCATTGCAGCCAAAGGCTTTGAGAAGGACACCTTTTTTGAAATGGCTGCCCGGGATATTCGAGCCCTGCCAAAATTAGAGGGAACGGTTCATGTCAATGTGGCACTGATCGTGAAATTCATGGCAAATTACTTTTTCAAATCAAAGACATATCCTGAAGTGAACACTCAGTCCCAGGCAAAACATGATGACTTCCTTTTTCGACAAGGTTCTGCCCGAGGCTTGGGAAAAATTCGTTTCCACGATTATAAAGCAGTCTACAATAGTGTTGACCTGCCCAATGTGAATTTGTTCAGGAAACAGATTCGCTTACTCAAACTATTCCTGCTTTTAGCCAAACCGAATAAGACGCAAACCAAAGACATTGATTTTCTATTGGCTTTAGGCGAGCTCTTTACGCTGGTTGTTTATGGGCAACTTATTATTGAAAATGCAAAGCTATACGATATCGAAGATGATCTGCTTGATCAGATCTTTGATTTCATGGTGAGAGATTTCTCAAAGTATGCCCTGGAGCTATATTCAAAGACCAGTAGTACCACTAGACAGATGAGATTATGTTCTCTGATGATAAAAAAGCCGGTGGTGAACAAAGAGCGCTTTGCCCGGGTCTGGGAAAATGACGTTTACGCCCTGAAAGACCAGTATAGTATGAATGCCTAAGAATAGTATTGTTTATGGTGGTTTTTTTCCGACACTAATTTCACGAAGAATACGAATAAACACGAAAGCTTTATTGATGTAAGCTTATCAATTACTTCTTTTTGTGTTAATTCGTGAAGATTAGTGACATCCGTGTTTAGTAGTGATTAATACCAATTACACCTCAAAACAGTCTATGCATTCTTCATCTTTTCCAGTTTTACTGCTCTTAAAATTCCAACCATAGCTCAAGCTATGCTTAAAATTTAAAGATTGTAAAACAGAAAAATCTTTTGAATTCATATAGAC
>JAUVKO010000159.1 GCA_030596225.1 Fidelibacterota bacterium | reverse complement strand
TAAGCAACATCTTTTCTATAAAATTGGGTTTGTCGGGAACTCATCTAAGTCTGGAATGCTGAGATAAGCTCTTCCCGCACACCAGTCATCATGTATTTCTTGTACTATGGCAGTCACTAGTATTAAACACAATTCCTTATTTGAAGATCGTTAATCATTGCTAAATAAAGATTTCTTGGACTTATCCTGCGAATGTTATAATACCATATATACATCCAATCGGCATCATATATACTATATTGTAGGATGAGAAATAAAATAGAAGAAAAAATTACTGAGAGCGTTGAGACATTACGTACTTTGAAACGAAAAGAACCGAGTTATCGGGTAAAAACCCGGATTATAACAAAGTAAATAACCATACTGGATTCAGCGTATACGTATTTGCGTATACGCATTTTCAAGAATAACTATAAGATGCTGTAAATACACAAGATGTAATACACTCTGGTAGACTTCATAAGCCGGGTGTCCTATCGGTAACTGGTAACAGTAAAACTATTCCAAGTAATAACCTATACTAGATACGAATAAATATCTTTTTCCGATAAAGCCAATAGGTAAGTCCCCAGAGCATACACCAAACCAGGAGTGATTCCACAGAAAGTGCGAAATCTTCAGAAGTAAAGCCCAGTATTCCATGTACGAAAGGGTGTATAATCTTTGTGAACCAACCAGCACCTCCGGTGTGCGTAAATAAATAGATAAATAAAGGATTCATCCCCACAATGGCAAAAAAAGTTGGCCAGGATCGAATACCTCGAACATCTATAAGCCAATAAAGGAATGCCAGGGTGAGTAGGCTCCAACCACCAGAAGTAATCACGAATGTCGAAGTGCATATCCGTTTGATAATTGGCGTAACTGGATCCAATCCATAACCTAGAACCAGCATTATTAACCCGGCAAAACCAATAATTTTTATTTTGTCAGTCCAGTTACGATTGCTTTTAAGGATGATTCCGGCCATAACACCCCAGATAGTGTGAGCACTGGTTGGGATAGCATTAATGGCTACCCAATGCCCTCCAGAGAGCTTACCCATAATCAACATATCAAACCAACTCCCAAAATTGTGAGCTGGTGTGAAAGCTTGATCATAACCTGCGATCGGCCACGTACGGTAAAGGACCTCACTAAGCAAAAGAATACCTATTGAAATGGCTAGTTGGATCTTCAGATCCTTGCGCATGATGAGAAATGCGATGAGATAGGTGACCGAGAGTTGTGCCAGAACATCCCATAGCTCAAAGGTTATTCTGCCCGGTCCAATACAATACAAAGCCCAGCCAAGAAATAAGAGGGTTGTTGATCGGATCAATGCATGCTTCAGAGTGGTTGACCAAGCCTGTCCATTTGCCCAGCGAGCTCCAAAGGAGAAGGGCATAGCCACACCAACGATGAACATGAAGTATGGCTGAATCAAATCCCAAAATCGTAGACCATTCCAGGGGTGATGATGAAATTGGAGGAAGAACGAATGCCATAGACTGTTTTCATTAGTGAATTGTAGTAGGTACTCGTATAGCAACGTGGTTTCGCCGATTAGCAAAAACATGGTCAAGCCCCGGAATACATCAAGGGAGATTAAGCGTTCACTAATTGCCAAGTGTTTATCGGGAGCAGTATTCATCATTGCATATCCTTTTAAGTTCTTTTTGCAGTCAAAGGGAAATCAAGTAATAAATATAGAAGGGAATTCATTTTTTGACACCTAATTAAAATATTTTAAAATGAATGATAGATATATTAAAATATATTATTTATATTCACGCGCCCAAAGAGAAATATTTGACACACATAAAAAAGATTAAGGAACCAATAATTTTATGAAAACGCTTTCCTTAAAAACCTTTACCCCGATTTTTACAGTAAATGGTGTTGAACACAGATTTGAAAAAATACCATTAAAACCGGGGACTGTTACATCTGGAAATATGATTTTAAAATTATGGAAAGATCATAAGATTATTAAGTTTGCCTTAACTCATAAAAGCAAACAAACGTATTCTCTCGAAAAAGTTCATTACGAGTTTAGCGTTCCGCTCAGAAATTTCGGAAAAATCCTGATTCCGGATTCAGGTCGCTTTTTTATGGAAAAGTTTCTCCCAAGACAGGTCTGGAGCTACAAATTTGAGTCTACCGGGCGGGCTCTGGCAAACCCCTATTTCTGCCTTCTTAATGCCCATGAGAAAGTTGACTTTGGGTTTGGTCTGTTGGGCAAAATTTATGAATCAGAATTCCATTTTCATAGCCCAGGCGCTAATAAGAAAAATAGTCTTACCGTTCATGGGGGTGTTGCCAATGCCAAGTTAAGTTGGAGTGTAAAATTTCCGTTATGGGATATGCCGGTTGGGGAATTAACTGTTTTTGAGGATGGAATATTTCAATCAGCAGGAGAACCCAATTGGTTTGAAAATCTGCGGGAATATGGACGGATTTATCAGGATATTCACAATCTGAAATACACAATTCAAGATGAAGGATTCAGACCTGCTCTTTGTACATGGAGAATTATTAATTCAGATAATATGACCCACGATTGGATTCTGTCAACAGCCCGGGGCGCAAAAAAGTTGGGTATGAAAGCTTTGATCTTTGACGATGGTTGGTACGGAATAGGGCTGGATGGAAAAAGCCTGAAAGGCGATATGGGTGATTGGCCAATAACGATTCCAGGTAAATTTGATGATATCCGTGAAACGGTTAAAGAAGTAAAAAAAATTGGCATTGCCCCGGTTTTGTGGTTTTGCCCAATCGGAATTGGTCCCTATGCGAAATCAAAACCAAAAGTTGAGCATTTGCTGACCCGTGTAAACCAGGAACTTTATACATGTAGTGCCCGTTTTCACACGCTATGCGTTCGTAGCCCTGAAGCCAGAGAAGTCATGGTCGAAAATCTGCTTAAACTCATTTCTTATGGTGCTGAAGGTATAAAAAGTGATCTTTTTGACTATATGCCTGACGATGCTTGTGATGCAACCTGTCACAGTCATGATTGTGATACAACAAGTGAAGGACTTCGACGAACCTTTAAGTTGTTATTTGAAGAAGCCATGAAGGCCAAGCCCGATTTGATTTATAGTGAAAAAAATAATTATGGGAATGTTGAATTGGCCACGGATGGAAGTCATGTACGCGGAGGTGATTCTCCCTTTGACGAAAATATTAACACCCATCGTAGTATTTATCCTGCAGCCTATATGCCTATTGTCCACAATGACTATCTGGCATTCTCAAACTTCGAAGAACCTGAAAAACTAGCCATTATGCTAATGAAACAAATTACCACAGGTATCCCTAATTTTTCCATCAATGTCCAGAAAATCAGTATCAGACATGCCAAAATATTAAAAGCCTGGCTCGGTTTCTTTGATGAGCATCTCGACTTGTATAAACAGGGAGATTTTAAACCCCAAAATTCAGTAATGGATACTTTCCAAAGGGTCAATGATGATACTGCATTTATTAGTATCTTTGCTACGGGACGAGAGATAAAATGGCTGGACCGAAAGCATGTATTTTTGCTTAACACCACTGAATTTGATGATCTCTATCTCGCTGCAGCTCAACCAGGTACATATCGAAGGACACTTTATAATCACTGTCTTGAGATTATGAACACCAGTGAAGTACAACTCCCGGAGGGAAAAATAAAAGCTCCTTCGGCAGGTCTCGCTCACTATGAAAAGGTATCCGCATCATCATGATAACCAAAACCCTGATTATTCTTGCCGGCGGTCTCTCTTCGCGAATGAAATCAAAACAGGGCGATGATCAGACAGCCATCAATGATATTCGTGAAGCTGAACAAAAAGATAAAGGTGTCATTGGGGTAGGACCAGCTGGCAGACCGCTGTTGGACTACCTGCTTTGGAATGCACGCAAGGCAGGATTCGAGGAAATTGTACTGGTGACACGATCCGAAAATTCGGGGATTAAAGCACACTATGGTTCGGCAAATCAGGGTAATGATTTTCACGGATTGAATATTTCTTATGCCATCCAGCATATCCCGGAAAACCGTGTGAAGCCCTATGGTACAGCTGATGCTTTATTTCAGGCAATGAATCAGTATCAAGAGTTGATGGATAAATGCTTTGTTGTGTGCAATTCTGATAATCTATATTCATTTAATGCTCTTGAGCATATTCGAAAGTTCCAGGGAAACAATGCCTGGGTTGATTACGACAGGGATCAGCTGGGTTTCCCCCCCGAACGAATTGCAGGCTTCGCAGTCACCAATGTCGATTCCTTAGGCCATTTATTAGATATTATCGAAAAACCTAATCCTGACGAGATTGCCAGTGTCAGTGATCCAGATGGAAGGGTGGGGGTAAGTATGAACCTATGGAAATTGTCAGGTTTACAAATCTACCCGTTTCTTAAAACTTGTCCCGTAAACCCTGTAAGAGATGAAAAAGAGCTACCCGCAGCTATACTGGCAATGGCTCGTTCCAATATCCAATCAGTACAGGCCATCAAAATGGCAGAAGCAGTACCTGACTTGACTGAAAAAAAAGATATAGCCCGTGTGCGTGCTTTTTTAATAAATGAATATGGGGAAGAATTATGTTGGTAAACTCACGATTTAGAAATCTTCTATTGGTGTCAATTATCATTTTACAAGCAAATATTCATCTGAGTTGCGGCACTCAGGATCAGACAAATTTAGCGGACCCAGTATTTGGTCCCTTGCCTGGATTTACTTCCAACTCAAGATATTTGGTTTATTATGGCGATTGGTCACCACAACAGGTTCGATACGCAGAAAAATTTGATCTGGTCATCCTTCATCCAAAATCAAATATCACAGTTGAAGTAGTGAATGATATTCAGGATGGCGTTGACGGAATTGCCAGTACTGAAGATGACTGTATCGTGGTAGGTTATGTCTCTATCGGTGAAGAAGGTGCTGGTCCATTATCGATAGGAAATGGTCGCGGTCCCGTCAGTTGGCAGGATAGTGCCTTAGTCTATGGCAATAAAGGCGTCGCAAGTTACTATCTTGATGGAAATAATGATGGAGAAGTAGACTACAATGGCACTTGGGGCAGTCGGTATGTTAATGCTGGAGATCCTGAGTGGTACGATAAGATTCTGAATCACGATTCTGGTTTGAAAACAGTTGTTGACACTCTTGGTTGTGATGGCTTTTTCATGGATACGATTGATTCTGCCTCTCCCTGGCACTCCTTTGCCTGGATGATTCCTGGTATGCATAAAATTATCAAACAGATAAGATCAGATTTTCCAAGTTCCATTTTAGTTGCCAATCGTGGTTTGTTTTATTTCTATGATACTTTGCCTGATGTTTACCTGTACAATATCAGAGAGCTGGTCAATGCTGTTATGTTTGAG